>JBIIMF010000007.1:0-36727 GCA_044338135.1 Ilumatobacteraceae bacterium
CATGCACCCACTTACCCCATTCATTCTTGTCCCGCTCTTTGAACGGGATCTCTGAGCCGGTTGAGACATTGATGGTCCAGGCCGTGTGTGCGTCTTGGATGATGAACAGTAGTTGGCGATCTTTGTCAACCTCGATGAGCGAACCTTGATTGGCGGTTCCGTAAGCCCGCGTGGTCGCACCCGTCAATGCTGCTGCCGTTGCCTCGTCGACTTCTGAGTTCGGAGCAAGTCCCGTGTATTTCTGGAAGGCCATCACTGCTTGCGACGTTGTGACTCCGTAATCGCCATTTGTTGACTGCAACCAAAATCCAAGGTCAAGCAATCGTTGTTGAACTCGTGAGGTTTCAAGTCCGTCACTTTTACCAACGGCAACAATCGGAACATCCAAGGGGGCCACCGAAACGATGACCGGTTGCGGCGCAGGCAACGTTGTGACGGGCGCAAGAGTTGTGACGGGCGCAAGAGTCGTTGGAGCCGAAGTCATCGGAGGCGCAAGTTCAACAAGAACTGGTGACTGCACCGCGGCTTCGGCGCTTGACGAGACGACACCCGAACAACCAGAAATCGTCAATGAAATCAGGCCAATTGATACAACCACTAATGCTCGTGCATGTTGCGGGTGGTTGAAATTTTGAGTCACAGTAAGTGTGACGGTAGTTTCTATTTTTAATCAGTTGGTGGATAGTCCCTGCATATGGGACTTAAGTCAGCTGTATTGCTCGGGCAACTCAAACCAAATGGTGAGGCCGTACTTGATGCCAGCAGTCAGCGGCAAGGTCTGATGTGGATGCGTCACCAACGATGGCCACGCCAAAAGTGAACCAACTGGCACATCGCGATTCGTGAATGACTGTTGCGGAAATTCCAGTTCGGCACCTTGATACGAATCATTCAGTTTGACCGAAGCCGAAACCTGCGCGACATCATGGTGGATACGCAAATCGGTCTGTCCATCAAGGCTGTACTTGATGATGAATGCGTCGCGGAGGCCGCAGTAATCGATGAGTGGCCATTTCTGTTGCAACTGGGGCCAGATGCGTTCGCCTAGATCGATCATCAGGTTCTCGTACAAGCGCGGGCTGATTACCGCAAGGCTGATTTCATGCCCAGGCACTGGATCGTCGGGATTCGGCTCGAAGCCTCCGGCGGCTTCAGCAGCGTTAATCACTGCGGCGCACATCTCGGGAGTCCAAAAGGGCATCATCAGAAGGTTCTCGGCAACTTGCACCATGTCGCCATCGTCATTTTGCGCTTCTTGATAGCCCAGGACCCGTTCAAGATCAGTTGTCATGACCAACAGTCTGCCAGTCTGTCGGGATCGTCCACGGTGACCTCGGTAATCGATCAAGGCTGAACCCAGCAAGTAGTTCGCTCACGCCGTTGGGGCGATCAACATCGATCCCAATACTTCGAGCGAGTTCGCCAAGAACTTCAGTGACACCAAACCCCTTTTGGTTCAGGTCTTCAAGAGTGACGGCACCATGGCGTTTCGCCAATCTTTCACCGTCTGGGCCAACGACCAAAGGCACATGAACATATTGCGGGGTCAGATAACCGAGCAACTTCTGCAAATGGATATGTCGTCCCGAGCCAAGGAGCAAATCATCACCGCGAACAATCTGCGTCACACCCTGTGCCGCGTCATCGACAACGACTGCCAAGTTGTAGGCCGGAACGCCGTCATTTCGTAGCAACACCATGTCGTCAACCACTGTCGGGGTCGGACCAGCAATCACATCATCAACGATGTACTGCTCGTTGTTCGTGCGAAGCCTCCATGACGGCGGACGACCATTCTGCTCACGTTCAGCACGTTCATGGGTTGAAAGATCGCGGCAGGTCCCGGCATACGCACCTTCAATAGTTGGTCCATGCGGTGCCTGCGTTGACTCAAGGATTTCTCGACGTGTGCAATAACACGGGTACACCAAATCTTGTTGGCGTAACTGTTCAACGATTGCTCGGTACTGCTCGAATCGTTCACTTTGGCGAATGATGTTCGGATCAAACGTCATTCCTAAAGAATTGAGTTCAGCAATTTGACGGACTTCATGTTCAGGCTTGCTGTTCAGCCGATCAAGATCTTCGATCCGAAGAAGCAATTCACCATCTTGCTGGTGGGCACACAGCCAAGCAATGACTGCTGTTCGTAAGTTTCCAACATGTAACGGTCCAGTTGGAGAAGGTGCGAAACGACCAATCACCTACTCATTCTCGCTGAAATCAAGTGTCACTCATACCATTAACGAAAGTAATTGGCTACAGCAGACGATCACGAAGTGCTTTTGCCTATTCTTTTGCTGTGAACCCACATCTTTCGCGATTAATCGGGCCCAGCCTCGGCATCTCAATGTTCTTCGTCGCCTCATCGTGTGGCTCGTCGCCATCTGATGTGGTGGCCATTGAAATTGATAATTCAGTGGCGATCGAAACCACCATCGGTAACACTTCGACGACCGAAACAGAATCGACCCTGACTGCGACCACCACAACGCTCGCAACACCTGATCCTTCGGCAACCGCTGCTCCCATTACCCAAGCACCACCGATTGAAAACCCGGTGACGCAGGCGCCAGTCACCCAAGCTCCGACGACGCAAGCACCGGCAACGCCGCCTCCCACACCATCAGACCCAATTGGTTTACGCATTGAACCCGAATTCGTCGGCGGTTACGACCGAGATTTATTCGCCGACTGGTACGACGCCGATCGCAACGGATGCAACACGCGTAAAGAAGTACTGATTGCCGAATCACTTGACCCGGTAACGATTGGTCCAAAATGTGCAATATCAGGTGGTCGTTGGTTTTCGATTTACGACAATGTCGAAACAACTGATGCCTCGAAGTTTGATATCGACCATATGGTTCCACTTAAGGAAGCCTGGGACTCTGGTGCTTGGAACTGGAATGCCGATCAACGCAAGCGCTTCTCTAACGATCTTGATCAACCCTTTTTCTTGATTGCAGTCTCTGCATCAAGTAATCGTTCAAAGAGTGATCGTGATCCCGCTGAATGGATGCCACCTAACACCAGTTATCACTGTGAATACGTACGTATCTGGATTGAGATCAAGCGCGCTTGGGACTTGTCAGTCGACCAAGCCGAGCATGATTATCTGGCACGTAAATTAGCGAGTTGCTAAAAAATTAAGCAATTGCTTGCAAGATGAAGTTGGCGAGTTCTTCGCCGCAATCTTCTTGCAAGAAGTGCCCGCCGCCCACGATGGTCGTGTGCATTGAGGTCTCGGCACCAGGTACGACTTTTCTAAAGGCCCACTCACCATTTTTTGACACTGGATCGCTATCACTGAATGCACAAATGAATGGCTTGGTCCACTGCTTCAACACATCCCAGGCTTTGATGTTGGCTTTTGATGACGGGTCGTCGAGCGAAGCCGGAACCAAGGTTGGGAAAATGCGGGCTGCTGACTTGTATGTCTCATCGGGATACGGCGCGTCGTAGGCAGCGAGAACTTCAGGAGCCAACGGCTTCTTCGCACAGCCGCCTTGAATGATTTGTGATGTGGGGAACGTCGGAGTCTCTTGGCTAAATTTGCGCCACGCCATGAATGCTTCATTCGGCGCGGGGTCACCAGTTGGTAATCCACCATTGGCCAACACGATGCGCGCAAAGCGATCGGGAAAAGCAGTTGCCAAACGCAAACCGAGCAAACTGCCCCAGTCTTGACACACCAATGTGAGGTTCTTGAGATCGTTGGCAACGAGCCACTGGCTCATCCACTCAACATGACGTTCGTATGTGAAATCAGATGTGAGCGTTGGCTTATCACTGCGACCGAATCCGACAAGGTCGGGAGCAATCACTCGATGTCCCGCGCCAGTTAAGACACGAGCGACCTTGCGATACAAATAGCTCCATGAGGGTTCGCCGTGCATGCACAAGAACGTTTCCGCAGCATCTTTAGGTCCGATGTCGACGTGAGCCACGCGAATCACAGTTCCGTCATCGGCTGTGATGTTCGTGTAGACGGGTTCAAAGGCCCAGTCGGGAATGTTGGCGAATGCAGAATCGGGAGTACGAAGCAGTTCCATAAAGTGACACTATATATGACACTACTTAACTGAGGCGATCTGGTCGGAAATAACTGAGGTTTTCTACTACTTCGCCAGACCAGATCGGACATTTACCAGCGGATTTAGGGGATGTCGTAGGTGCTCGATAGCCGAGCGGGGCCACCACCACGCACCAACAGACGTCCATCTTGGACTAATTGGGTGAGATGCGACAGCACACTACGCGCGGCTGGGATATACAGCTCGGGCGCCACGGCTGCGTACATCTGACGCACCATCGGCGCGACCGTATTGACACCTGCAGTAATCGAAGCGATCACCTGAGCCTCGCGGCTCAGACGATGGTCGTAATACGCCTTCAAGAACGGTTGAGGATCTGTGACCGGTGAACCATGGGTCGGCCACAAAATCCTGTCATCGCGCTCTTGCAACTTTTTCACTGACGACAAATAGTCACGCATGTCGCCATCGGGAGGAGACACCACAGTGGTGCTCCAACCCATGATGTGATCGCCCGTGAACAAAGCTTTCTCTTCAACGAGAGCAACACACATGTGGTTCGACGTGTGACCTGGTGTGTGCACTGCGATCAACGTCCAGCCATCTCCATGTGCGGCAACTTCACCGTCACCGACTCGTACATCGGGGTCAAATTCAAGATCGACTGATTCGCGCATTTCCATGTCATCAGGATCAAGCCCGGCCGCACGAGCGACCTCGCGTTCTTTTTCTTTCTCTTCTTCGGTCTTTGGCGGCGGGGCCAACGACTCCATCACTTTGATGTCATCGTCGTTATCAAGAAGCCCCACATCACCATGCGGCTTCCAGGCAACGGTCGGTGCACCAGTTTCTTCACGCAGCCATGCGGCTAAACCAACGTGGTCGCTATGACAGTGCGTAATCACGATGGCGCGAACTTTTTGACCCTCGATGGCGCGCAACAAGGCAGCTTTGTGTTCGGGCAAATCGGGGCCGGGGTCAATGACTGCAACTTCAGATTCATTACCGACGATGTACGTGCCGGTACCAGTGAACGTGAACTTTGATGGATTACGCGCGATCACTCGTCGTACTAGTGGACTGACAACTTCGGCCTCGGCATAACGCAGAGGATCAATCATCCCCGTGAAAGGAATACCAGCCATGTTGTCGCCCCCATTCGTCGTTAAATTGCGCCACCGATTTGCGCTAGTTCTCCGACAATACGCACTTCACCGACCCGATTGCCGTGTCCAAGGATCGTTGAGTCAAAGGCATCGGGTCGAACTTGCGAAATATCTACGCCTAAAGCCCGCAATGCGGCACGCATCAAAGGCGGACGCGGTCGGTTAGCACCATCGGCGACCTTCAATGCCACGGCCCGACCGTCTGGTAGAGCCGCAACAAAAACACCTTCGGCTCCGTCTTTGGCCATCAGACCAGGAATCCCTTTCATCAACAAACTGACATCGCGTTCGGGACCGCCAACCATGTCAGGAAACGTGGACATGGCGCGATGAATGCGCAAGCCCGCTTCGCCAGCCTCACCGATGGCCATATTGCGAAACGAACGAGCCAAGCCAATCAACGAGACCACATGAGCTGGCGCTCCGCAGCCGTCAATGCCGATACCTAACACGGGATCTTGCGCAAGAGCAGGAATGCCATTGGTGATTGCTTGTTGCAACGGGTGTTCAACGTGTAGGTAGCCATCGGTCGACCAACCAGCGGCCACACATGTGGCAATCATGCCCGAATGCTTACCTGAACAGTTCTGCAAAATTGATGAACGCTGCACCCCATTGCGCATCGCCTGTTCTGCTTCTTTTTCATCAAGAGGTAAATCGGGGGTATTCGCTAACGCCTTTTCATCAAGACCGACTGATTGCAGAATGCGCCGCGCACCATCAAGATGCATTGAACGTCCGTCGTGGCTTGCACACACCAAGGCCAACAACTCGTCAGGAAGGTCGAGCCCAGATTGCAACATTGCATGAGCCTGCAACGGTTTGGTACTAGATCGCGGAAAAATACCAACATTCGCGTCACCCATCGCAAACGCCACTGTGCCATCTTGGTTTAAGGCGACGACGGCAGCATGATGCACAGATTCCAAAACGTCATTGCGATATGTCACTGCTAAGGGAACATATGACGACAACACTGCATCGATCACTTGCGACGACCTCGGCGTCGAATTCGCTGCTTACTCTTTTCTTGCACTTCCACTAGTTCGTTTTCAATGAGTTCATGACGCTCGCCCGATGCGCTAGCTAGTGCCACCGCCATTGCTGCCACTGGTAAACCAAGAATTGCACCGACTGGACCAAGCAATGCGCCACCAGCAATCGCTGAACCAAATGAAATCGCTGGGTGAATCTCCATCGTTCGCGCGGTGATACGTGGCGAGATGAAGAAGTTCTCGATCTGTTGATACATGATCACCACAATGATGACAGCGAGCGCTTTCACTGGGGAATCAATAAACGTAATCAATACCGGCAACACACCGGCGATGTATGTGCCAACCACGGGGATGAACTGCGAAATCAATCCGACCCAAAGTGCAAGTGCGACCGGCGCGGCTGTCCCCAATGATTGGAATGCAATCCAGTGGACAAATGCCGAAGCAACTGCCAATAATGCGCGGCTATAGATATAGCCACCCGTCTTTTCGATAGCTAGATCCCAAGTATCAAGAACTCTTTTTTGTCGAGCTACATCTAAACGACTGCAAATTGAGCGACGCAGGCGGGGCCCGTCTGCGACTAAGTAGAACGTAAAGAGCATCACCGAGAAAGCTTGGAGCAATAATCCCAAAGCAGCAACCGATAGTTGAAAGGCTTCACCTTGTTGGCCCCTGATGAACTCTTGCACCGGACCATTGGGGTCTTGAATGCTGTCATTGACTTTTTGGGGATTGATATTGGTCGAAAAATTGTCGTTCAAGAAATTAACCGTGCGACTGACATATCGATCTGAATTCTGCAATAGATCTGCAACTTGAGTTGCGACCAATGTTCCGATCGCCGCCACAAAGATCAGGACTCCGACCATCAAACTTAAGAGGATCACAATGGTCGCCCGACCGCGTCGCCAGCCCCTCTTCGCCAACTTCGTCGTACCCGGCTCAATTGCCAGAGATAAAAAGAGCGACACCAAAAGCAAGATCAAAAACGAGAACAAACGGTCGTAGGCGTAACGAATCAGGATTGTGCCTAGAAACCCCAGCCAGAAGACAATGATCGCTTTCCAGATCCAGCGTGGCAACTTGCTGGAATTGGGATCAATTGGGGGCGTGATCGGCAATTGGTCAGACATGTGACGAGCGTACTCAGCCTGTGTAGACATGTCAGCGCAAACCGTGCCACGATCTAAGGATGTCCGAGATTCTTGAACCCGTTCGTCGCATTGTCGCTGACGCAGTGAGATCACGAGTCGTTGGACCAAACGCCGACAATCGTGCTCAAGAACTTTTCGAGGCCCCTGGCGAACGCTGGTTTGCCGAAGACCGACCGATCCGCATTATTCATGCCGACTCGTGCATGTTCATCGGTGGCTTACGCGCCTTATTGTTTCAATCGCTCCAACCGCTAGCAATGGCCGGCGTCGCATCTCATAGTGATTACAAAGCCGACCCGTGGGGACGCCTGCAACGCACCGCCGACTTTTTGGCGGCAACCACGTTTGGCCCAGCAACAGAAGCACAACGTGCCATCGACATGGTCAAGCGTGTTCACACTCGCGTCGTGGGCACTGCCGATGACGGCCGTCCTTACAGCGCCAATGATCCTCATTTATTGAAGTGGGTTCATATTGCTGAAGTCGATTCGTTTCTGGCGGCACATGCCAAATTTGGTGAAATTGAACTCTCCCCCGAGCAACGCGATGGTTATGTGCTCGACATGTCACGCATCGCAACTGCTCTCGGAGTCATTGACGCGCCGACAACTGTTGCCGAATTAGCCGATCAGATCGCGTCCTATCGACCCGAGCTTCGTACGTCGGCGCCAGCGCGCGATGCAGCGCGGTATTTGTTACTCACTCCTCCGTTACCGATTTATCAACGTCCCATCTACGGGCTGCTTGGTGCCGCTGCGGTTTCACTCATGCCGTTGTGGACACGTTTTCCATTACGACTTCCGTGGTTGCCAGTGAGCGAACGTGCAGTGGTACGACCGGCTGCCCAAACTCTGACTAAAACACTTCGTTGGGCTTTACAGCCGATTCCGTTTACCGCGTCTGAGCAATAAGCGCGTTATAGAGCGCTTGTTGATGCAGATCGCTCGTTGCAGTGTCTTCAGGATGCCATTGCACACCGATCAACCACTGCCCCGAGCCACTGTGCTCGAGTCCTTCAACCAATCCGTCAGCTGACCGCGCGACAACTTTAAGCCCCTTACCGATTTCATCAATTCCTTGATGATGAAATGACGCGACTCGGGCACTCGTCGTACCTAGTGCTTTTGACAGCTTGGTGCGGGGAGTGACCTCAACATCGTGCAATGCATAATCTTGCCCTGCCGGAAATTTTCCGGGTGCGTGTTCAACAACTACTTTCATTTCACTGGTGTCAATATCACCAATGTGTTGAATCAGAGTTCCACCAAGCGCAACATTAACAAGTTGAATTCCGCGACACACTGCCAAAGTGGGCAACTTCAGTTCAATCGCCGCATGAACTAAGGCAATCTCAAAATGATCTTGTTCAAGATTCACGCCATAGACATGTGGTTGACGATGCTGCCCATAAAGGTGCGGGTCAACGTCAGAACCACCCATCAACACAAGTGCTCCAAAACCCGACAACAACTCAACTGCTTGTTCGTGCGTTAACTCACGTGGAGTCAACGTGAGCGGTTCGCCACCGGCCCGCAAGACCGCATCTAAATAGACGCGACCAGCAAACGAAATTTCGCTTCGTGACACGCGGCCTGCTGCCGCAATGCGACCAGCGATAGCAACAAGTGGACGACTCATAGGTTCAGACTAACGAACCGCTGCACTCAGCGACTTGCGAACTCCACTCGAAAGGTCGCCATTACTGCCAATTTTGATCTTTTCAAGCCCTAACCATTGGGCCATTAAGCGCAATTCATCAGCGAGTCCGGCCACTACTTCTTTCTTATCGGCGTGGGCTTCAGAAAAGATTCCAGGTACTAACAAAGTGTTGTTGTGTCGATCGGCTTTCAGGTCAACCCTGGCCACTAAGCGATCGCCAAACAAAAATGGCAAAACGTAATAGCCGTATTTGCGTTTTGGAGCCGGCGTATAAATCTCGATTCGGTAGTGAAAATCAAAGAGATTTTCAGCGCGTGGTCGATTCCAGACAACTGGGTCAAACATCGACAATAATGCTTGGGCATTCACAGATCGCGGAGTGCGGGCATCTCGATGAGTGAACCACTTCTCTTTTGAGTTCTCAATAGATGTCGGCAATAACAGTCCCGCTTCAACTAACTCGTCAATACGTGGTCGCGCTATTGCCGGCTTGATACGAAAGTAGTCAGCAATATCTTTCGCTGTCGCAACGCCGAGTGAACGTGCACCAATATCAAGCAGTTCACGCTGCGCATCGTGAACGCTTGGCGTGCGTGCTCGAAGATGCTGCTGAGGAATCACCCGCTCGGGTAAGTCATACAAACGCGCAAAGTCATTTGGGCGACGCGTTGCAGTGACTCGTCCACACATAAACAAGTACTCCAGAGCCAACTTCGCTCGATCCCAGTCCCACCATTGGCCTTTTTTCTCAGTGCGTTCAGATAATTCACCAGCGGCCAACGGCCCTTCGGCCACAACTCGTTGAAAGATTTCTTCAACGTATTTCGGATGCTGCTTCAAGAGTTGTTCGGCGCTGCGCCAGGGTCCTTCAAGCGACTGTTCCATTTTCCAGCGCCACAGTCGGTGATGTTCGGTACGTACGTGCGCGGCTTCATGTCCCCAATACTCGAAAAGTTCACCATCTCTCGTTGCAGCAGAAATGAAATCGCGCGGATGAGCACCAAGTCGCGAAAACAATGGCAACTCTTGACTGCGCACCAAAACATTGACCGAATCAATTTGAATCAGTCCGATGTGGTCGAGAACTTTGCGTAAATGACGGCGGTCAGTTCGTCCAGTTGGGCGGGGCTGAGCAAATCCCTGAGCTCCCAACGCAATACGTCGCGCTTGTGACGCACTGAGTTGGACCACTCGCGATGTCATGTATGACGAAACTGAATTGTTGATCAGTCAGCAACAGTGATGGTGACCGACTTGATCACCACGTCGGTCACGGGGCGATCGCCACGTGCCGTCGGAACATTTTGCATGGCCTCAACAACTTCGAGACCTTTCACAACTTGACCGAACAACGCATAAGCCGGCGGCAAGCTGACACCGCTCGGGCCACTGATCAAGAAGAACTGCGAACCATTGGTGTTGGGTCCAGCATTTGCCATTGCAAATGAACCGATTTGGTATTGACCAGGCTTGGGCAATTCATCAGCGAACTTGTAACCAGGTCCGCCCATACCGGTGCCGGTCGGGTCGCCACCTTGGCAAACAAAACCCTGAATGATGCGGTGGAAGATGATGCCGTCGTAGTAGTGGTTCAGCGCCAAGAAAATGAAGCTGTTCACGGTACGGGGGGCTTTGAGAGCGTCAAGAGCGATCACCAAGGTGCCCATCGAGGTTTCCATGGTGGCCGTATAACGCTTGGTGACGTCGATTCCCATTTCGGGCTCAGAAGAGAACTTCTGGCACTTGGGGGCGGATCCGTCAAAAGGGGGGAATGTTGTGGACATGGATTGAAACACTATCTGCCGACTACTCTGAGCCCATGTCCTCAACGGAACCCACCCACGAAGAATCGGCAACGATCGACCTAGATGCCATCGAGCGCGACCTGGCCGATGTTGAGATGGCCTTGAGCCGCCTTGATGCGGGTACTTACTGGGTGGATGAAATCACGGGCCAACCATTGCCCGACGCAGTGCTTGAAGCCAATCCATTGGCTCGCCGCAACCCTGCCTGATCCGTACTGTCTTCCCTTTCAGAATCTTGCCTAAGGGCTGACAGTTTGTGAATTTCTACCTATCAGTATTTGGTACCTTGTGCTTTGACACGGCTACATGCCCATCTTGAGCGGGGAAACAAACATGGATAACAACGAAATCATCAATGAAATTGAGAGTGACGGAACGACACGGCGAAATGTGTTCAAGATGGCGGCAGGTGTCGCGATCGGAGCAACAGCAGTAGGGATGATTGCATCTCGAGCAAACGCTGGCAGCGTAAACGAACCTCCTCTCGCCAATCCACTTAACTCGTACCCCATCACACCAGTTCGTGTGTACGACTCGCGTTGGACCTCGGCTGTCTCAGGAATTCCAGGAGCGAAATTAGGGCGCATGACCGCAAACACCTCGCGGGTTATTGACTGCTCGTTCTCGCGTAGTTCAGCCGGAGTCAAAATTGATCCCAATACATATGCCATCCCAAGTTGGGCCAGCGCCATCTACTTCAATATCACTGTTGCCGAATGCAGCCGAGCAAACTATCTATGTATTGCTCCCGGAGACCAGACATCACAGCCAGCAACTTCAATTATCAACTTTGATACTGGTGTGACAGTTGCAAACGGCTCATTCGTCAGCCTTTATACCGATCCCGATACTCCTGTCGCTCCATACCAAAGCGTCAAACTCTTTTGCGGAGACGATGTCGGCTCGTGCCACGTCATTCTTGACGTTATGGGTTATGCAGGATCCTTTGAGCCGTTCCTCTAGTAAACTCGCTGAATGAGCTACAGCATTCAGCAACGTACTATTCGCACGAACGGTGTCGATCTCGTTGTTACTGAAGCTGGCGACCCAACTGGCCCCTGCGTCATCTTGAGTCACGGTTTCCCCGAGTCGGCACATTCGTGGCGTCACCAAATTCAGCCGCTCGCTGATGCTGGCTATCACGTGCTCGCCCCCGATCAACGGGGCTACGGCTTTTCGTCGCTACCAAAAAATGTCACCGAGTATGGCGTACAAAATCTCACCGGCGACTTAGTCGGATTACTTGACGCCACTGGTCATGCGGACGCAACATTTATTGGTCACGACTGGGGAGCATTGGTGGTGTGGGAAGCCGGACGTCTACACCCCGATCGCGTGAATGCCATTTGCGCAGTCAGTGTTCCGTTCACTCCGTGGCCAGCCAAGCCCACTGAACTTTTCAAAATGATGTTCACCGATCGCTTCTTTTACATGTTGTACTTCCAAGAAGTTGGTCCGGCCGAAAAAGAACTTGGTGCCGATATTCGTCACACCATGCATCAGTTCATGTGGGCAGCGTCTGGAGCGATGTACAAGCCAGGCCCCACCGACCCCGCTGAACTTCCTCCAATGGCCGGCACTGGTTTCTTAGACATGTTCAAAGATGTTCCGACTCATCTGCCCTCGTGGTTGACGCAAGAAGATCTCGACTACTACGTCAAGCAGTTCACCAACAGTGGTTTCTTTGGTCCAGTGAGTTGGTATCGCAATCTTGATGCCAACTATGAACTGCTCAAAGACATCCCTGTCGATCGCATCTCAATGCCAACGTTCTTTATCGGTGGCGACAAAGATGCAGTGATTGCTTCACGCCTCGACACGCTTGATGCAGTGAATGGTCTGACCCCTAACTACAAGGGCAGTGTCATCATCCCAGGTGCTGGTCACTGGACGCAGCAAGAAATGCCCGACGAATTCAACGTGGCGTTGATGGGCTTTTTGAAAACCCTCTAAACGGCTGCGCCCATACTTTGGTCGCATCAACTCCGTGCGGTGGCCAATTGTCATCACATGTATATGCATGCCATTCAAATGGATTGCGATAGTAAGCAGTTGCATCAACCTCATCGATCAATTTTGTTGATCGACCATGCATGAGCCATTTCGTGGCAGCAACTATTGAACCAATCGCGAACCAACCGGCATACACGACCGGATAAATCGGACCGAACATTCGTGCCTGCCACACATGTTGATCTTCGTGATGTGTCACCAACTTGCGCCGACGTTCGTTGATCATTCCATCTTTATCGGCTACGCCGTTAACCACATACCCAAACGTCACTGCGAAACCTCGGCGCAAAACTAAGCCACGATCGAACGCCATTCGATTTTGTCTGGTCGTTAATGATTCATCGATCTGTGCACCTGTCGCTGCATTAACTCCATTGGCAACAACTGCCGCACTCGTTGTCGCCAATGCCCAGGTGTGATCGAGAACAAAGGCACCAACTCCACGAGTTGATTTCCAGTCGTAGATACGACGAGCACCAGAAACCGCTCCACTCACTGCACCAATTGCTGTACCTAAGGCTGGGAAACCGACGATTCGACCAGTGATTCCGCCCAGTATTGCGCCAGCAACGCTCACAGCAAGTGCTTCTTGCGGAACCTTGCTCACCAGATAAATCCTTTATGCCCTAACGATAGAAAATCCATGAGCGCTGCAACCGAGACATGCAGAGCAACACCCCACCACACACTCTTTGTGCGATACGCCAAGAACCCCATCACTATTCCGCCAACAATGGCCGCTAAAGCTTCGACGGGTGGTTTCGTGAAATGAATCATTAAATACGGAATCGTTGCAATGAGAATTGACATTTGACCGAAACGTTTTGCTAATCCCAAAACGAGAAATCCGCGAAAGAAAGTTTCGACCGCGACAAATTGCAACACATAAAAGATCCACCAGATACGTAAGTCAGGCCAGACATCTTCTTGCCCACGAAATACTTCGAGCAATGGATAACGGTTTTGAAATTCGGTCGTCGTGCTGGCGACTACAACAAATGGAACTGCAATGACAAACAGAATGGCGTAGTAATTCCAATGGCGTGATGTACCACGGAACTTCCAGCCAATGTCACTCGGCTTCCAGCCAACGAGCCGAACGACAATAAGTGGCACTATTAGGTAGCTCACGATCTGGGTTCCGGACCACCAACACAACTCGGCCAAACGCGTCGACGTTTCTGGCACATAGCGAAGGCCGAAATGAGCAAACCAGAGACTCAGCAGGGCCGCAACAAAAACAACGATGGTGCGACGATCAAGGTCGTCGCCCAGTTTTGTGTTGGTCACCGCTCGCGAAGCTTGGAAAGCAGACGCAAGATTTCGAGGTACAACCACACGACCGTGACCATGACTCCGAACGCTGCGTACCACTCTGTTGACTCGGGCATCCCTTGCTTTGACCCACGCTCGATGAAATCGAAGTCAAGCGCCAAGTTAAATGCGGCGAGGCCAGCAACCAAGAAGCTAAAGCCAATTCCGAAAAGACTTGTTGACTGAATGAATGGCGGGGTTGCGCCGAACAAACTCATCAACAACGACACTCCGTAGAACAAAGCAACACCCATAGTTGCGCCAATCACAATGCGGCGGAACCGATCGGTCACTTTGATGATGCGCAAGCTGTACATCGCCAACATGACAGCGAAGACCGCAATCGTTGCACCAGCGGCCTGGACCACAATGCCGTCGTAATAGGTTTCGTACGCTTTGCTAATCGCACCAACAAACAAACCTTCGGCGATTGCGTACACCGGAGCCAAGAACTTGGCGAGATGTGGTTTGAATGCCAAGAAAATTGCTAAGGCAAAACCAACGAGCAAGCCACCGATGGCATAAGCCGGGAACTCGTACACCTGACCATCGGGTGCATCGACACCAAGCCAACCGACAACTGCAGCGGCAAGTAGGAGAACAAACAAAACTGCAGTTGCACTTGCAGTGCCGGCAACTGTCATCGTGCGGCCAGTCGGCACCCAAGGTGTCGTCGGACCATCGTTCAGTGCGCCTTCATTTCCGCGACGAGTTGATTGATCGGGAGCGGCCCAACCTGAATCATTGGCAACTGCCGCTTGTTCGAGTCGCTTCTCATTGAGTAACGGATTAGACATAGCATTTCTCCTTTTTGCGTACACGATCGAAAGTGCAAAAACTCACAAATTCGTTATTTCCCTAGATTACCGACAATAAATCTCGGTGTCTTGGCAACCAATATTTCCACACTTTTTTGGAATCTTTGCGCTGGTGGTTGTGTCGGGCATTGTGGTCGGTATCGTTCCCGCCACTACTGCAATTTCGGGAGAAGTGGGGTTCTTAAGTGGCCAAGGATCGCGTTGATCGTGATGAAGAAGACCTCGTACGTCTTTACTTGTCAGACATCGGGCAATACACATTGCTCACCAAAGATGACGAAGTTCGTCTTGCCAAGCAGATCGAGGCTGGTAAGGCCGCTAAGGAAGAATCTGAAGTTACTGAAGGCAAGGCGCTCACGCCTGCCAAGAAGCGCGAACTGCGCAATCTCATCAAAGATGGTGAAAATGCCGAGCGTTCGTTCGTGCAATCAAACCTTCGTTTGGTGGTCTCGATCGCCAAGAAGTATCAGGCTTCTGGTCTCCCCTTGCTCGACCTCATCCAAGAGGGCAACCTCGGTCTCATGCACGCCGTTGAAAAGTTTGACTGGCGTAAGGGATTCAAATTCTCGACGTATGCAACTTGGTGGATTCGCCAGGCCATTACCCGTGGTATCGCCAACACTGGTCGCACCATTCGCCTCCCAGTCCACGCCGGAGACACGCTTGCTCGTCTCCAGAAGGCTCGCTCACGCCTGGAACTGAAGTTTGGTCGTCAGCCAACATTGCGTGAACTCGCCGCCGAAGTTGAAATGCCCGAAGACAAGGTCACCGAAGCGTTGCGTTTCGCGGCCGAACCTTTGTCGCTGAGCGAACCGCTTCGTGAAGACGGCGATGCCGAACTTGGTGACGTGGTTGAAGACCGTTCAGCTGAAAGCCCCTTCGAAGTTGCGGCTACCTCGTTGCTACCCGAAGAAATTCAGCGACTCTTGGCTCCGCTCGACGAGCGTGAACGCGAGATTTTGAAGTTGCGCTTTGGTCTTGATCGGGGCGAACCTCGCACCCTTGAAGAAGTTGGCGAACACTTCAACCTCACCCGTGAGCGCATTCGTCAGATTGAAGCTCGTGCAATGAGCAAGTTGCGTCACCCGTCGAGCGACACTGGCGCTCGCGACCTTCTCGCCGTCTAATTTTCGCGATCTGGTCGCAAAAAATTTAGGTTTTCTATTACTTCGCCAGACCAGATCGTTCACTTCTTGATGTCATCGTGGTGATTTCCATCGCGCGTAAATGTCTTTGACTTGTTGCGCAACCATGCTCGGTCGTCGAACAATTTGTGCCCACGTAAATCTCACACCGATATATCCCGCCGCCAACAACTTTGCAGTGCGCACTCGATCAAACTCAAATTGATCTTTATCGAGTCCGTGATAACGCCAACCTTCACATTCAAGATAGATATTCGTTCCAGTTAATAAGAAGTCAACTTCGTACCCCGCGACCCGAGCATGAAACTCCATCGGTGGCAAACCAAAACGGCGTGCCACCCGTGCCATCTCTTCTTCAAGGACTGAGTCCGGAGCCTTTTCGTGAAGTGCTAGTTGATGCAACGCCTGCCTAAGTGCGACCACTCCGTGTCGTCCATGCTGACTGTGACGCATCAACGCGTTATCTACTGATTCAAATGTCACTAGTCCCTTGATCACGAATATTTGCAGCGTTCGATCAACGTCCCAACGTGATACAACCCCCAAATCAAGCAATGTTCGCAAGGGATTTGTCACAGAAATTCCTTCAATTTCGCGCGGTCGAAGGTCAACTAGATCACGCGGGCGATGAAACTTTGTACGAGGCAAAACCAACGTCGTTTGCCGGTCGGTTCGCAGGACATCAATCGGTTCGTGTCCCACGACATCAGCACCGTACAAATACGCTGCCGAACGGTGGCTCGCCATGGCACCCTCACCAGCCGCGGCCACAGATGCAGCTATCAAGCCTTTCGGATCAAGCGATCTGCCAGTCTCTATGCCGATACCTGGCATCACCTCATCAAAGAAACCATTGGCACGAGCTGTTCGCCACGAATGCGCCGAATGACCTTGAGCCAGGACATTGTCACGACGGATTAATTGATGCGGCCCGATTGCAAGTGATCGCAGAATGTCTGGAGTTAAACGGGCCATGCCCCACTGTGGGATTCAACCAATGAAATGCGGAAAGCCGTCGATCTGGTCTGGCAAAGTGGCAGAAAACCTCAGTTAAAGCCGACCAGATCGCTTAGTTTTTACGGCGGCGCTGTCGCTCCATCAGGCTGCACCAGTCCCACTGTGCGCCACCCATTGCGGTGACTTCAGCGAGCATCTGGCCAACCATTGACGTCACTGGCAACGGCACGTTCATTGACGCTGCTTCATCGAGAACAAGTCCAATGTCTTTACGCATCAACGTGGTCGAGAATCCGTAGTTGTATTCACCGGCCAACATTTTCTCGGCACGATTGGCCATCTGCCATGACGCCGACGAACCCTGCAACATCACGTGAATCACTTTTTGCACATCGAGCCCGGCAGTTTCGGCAAAGTCGAGTCCTTCGGCTAACGCTTGACACACACCCACAACGCAAATCTGATTGGTCATCTTGGTGATTTGCCCGGCACCTGACTCGCCCATCAAGGTCATGCGCGCGGCATAACCCGACATCACAGTTTCGGCTTTCGCAAAAGCAGCTTCATCGCCGCCAGCCATCACCGTGAGAGTTCCGTTAAGCGCACCATCAACACCACCCGAAACTGGCGCATCCAAAAATGCCGATCCAACTTCGGTAACTCGTGTTGCAACAACTCGTGAACCTTCGGCAGATGTTGTTGAGTGATCAATCCACACTGTGCCTGCACCAAGTTCGGCAATGATTCCGTCAGCAACTGCAAACAATTCGCGATCGGCAGGCAACGACGTAATCACATACTCGCGACCACGAACAGCATCGGCCGGGCTCGCAACTGCAGCGCCACCATTTTCGGCAACCCACTTGTCGGCCATGCCTGGCACAACATCACACACCACAACATCGTGACCAGCCTTGGCCAAGTGTGCCGCCATGTGCCAACCCATGCGACCAATACCGATGAAAGCGATCGTGCTCATGCTGGTACTCCTGGCTTGCCACGGTCGGCCAACGTAAATCCACCGGCGAGGCGAGCGTGTACTCGTCCACCAACACCCATCGCCAAGATCACCACCATCTCATCGGGCTTGGGTCCATCAGGAACGCCGACTTCGATCGCGTCGTAATGACTGCCCACGTAACTCCAATCCATATGCGTGATCGGCACATCAAGACGTGCTCCCATTCCCGCAACTTTTTTTGTTGACGGAACAATCGATGTGCCCTTACCAAGTGCAGCACGCATACCTCCGCCACCAGGAATATGCCACATCGCGCCGTGTTCAATTTCGCCAGCTGAACCAACGATGATTCCTTTGCCGTAACCATCAATCTTCGAAGCATCGCCACCCAGGTGACTGATCAAAATGTTGCCGAGCCGTTCACCGAGTGCGCGCAGTTCATCAGCTGCTGGGCTGAGATCGTCGACGTACTTACCCACGTAGGGATTCGTGACAACTGCTGCCACTGCGCCTTTCATTGCGGGTACCGCAGGGATAGGTCCATTCACCCCTGATGAATGATCGTGAAAAATTTCTTCAACAATCGTGACAATCTTGCGCACTTCGAACAGCATGTTCTCTCCCTAGAAAAAGATTGTGGCGGAGGTGGACGGGAATCGAACCCGCCGGACGAGGTTCGCTCGTCCCAACCGCTTTGAAGGCGGCGGAGCCCACCAGGTACCCGGACACCTCCACTATTGAGGGTAGTCACCTCAAACGCAGAGCACACACCCACACTTCGCCGTCAACACATTTTCCATCAGGATTTTCAGCGAGGTTCTATGTTCACAATTCTGTCGTCACCCAAAGGTGGTATCGGCACATCGGTCGTGGCCGCCAGTTTGGCCATAGTCAGTTCAAGTTCAACCCCAACTCTGTTAGTTGATCTCGCTGGTGATCAAGCCGCCATCTTGGGACTCCCCCAACCTCCCATTGGACTCAGCGATTGGACTAACGGAATGACGTATCGCGAATTTGATGAGATCGTCAGTTTGTGCCATGACAATCTTTATCTCGCTCCAACCGGAACCTTCGATTTTAAAACTCTGAATGCCAATGCGTGGGACAAACTCTCACGGGCCCTTTCTCTCAAACATTCAGAGGGGTGCAACGTCATCGTTGATCTCGGTCAAGCAGATATTCCATTAGCTCTGCAAGAAATCGTCGACAATTGCTATTTGGTTATCCGACCTTGTTACTTGGCCCTTCGGCGCGCCGTTGATCTTGAGACAACTTTTTCTGGCGTCATTGTTGTCAACGAACCAGATCGAGTCCTCACATCTCGAGATGTTGAGTCGGTCCTGAAACTGAAGTGTGTTGCCGAAATTCCGTACACCAGTGAAATCTCGCGCCGTGTCGATTCTGGATTACTGAAATCACGCTTGCCAGATTCGCTACACCGCGTACTCGCGCCGCTGGTATCGCGTGAAGTAAACCCATGAGATCGCAACTCTTACCGGCACAACTCAACGAGTACTTCAGCGATCCCACAGTCACAGACATCTTGATCAACAATGCCACCGAGGTATGGGTTGAGCGTTCGGGGCAATTAGTTCGGGGCGACGATCTTCACCCTGGACAAATTGATATTGCAATTGAGCGAATCCTGACTCCGCTCGGCCGACGACTCGACCGACTCTCTCCCATTGTTGATGCCCGACTTCCTGATGGAACCAGAGTGTGCGCCGTCATCCACCCAATCGCAGTTCACGGAACAACTGCAGCATTTCGACTTTTTCGCCAACAAGCTTTCCCTCTTGTCGAGTTCTGCGATGACTCAGATCGATATTTGCTACACGACCTATTGCGCGAACTCGCTCAATCAGAGCACAACATTTTGATTACTGGCGCAACTGGATCGGGTAAGTCATGTCTAGTTTCGTCACTCATTTCGCGCGATGACGATTACGACCCGATCAACGAACGCATCATCGTGATTGAAGATACTCATGAACTTGTGATTTCACATCCCCATGTTGTTCGCCTTGAATCTCGTGTGGCGACCGCCGAAGGTCGAGGCCAAGTTTCATTAGATGATCTTCTGCGATCGGCACTTCGCCTTCGACCCGATCGATTGATTGTCGGAGAAGTACGCGGAGTTGAAGCACTCACCCTTGTTCAGGCCATGAACACCGGTCATTCTCGATGCCTAGCGACCCTGCACGCAAATTCGGCTATAGACGGTTTGCACCGACTTGATCTGCTGACAATGCAAGCTGCACCAGGTTGGACTCTGCAAGATGCGCGCCACATGGTCGATTCAGCTATTGACATAGTCATTCATATGAGTCGCCGTCCCTACGGAAAGCGTTACGTCGCTCACATCGCCAAAGTTGTACCAGACAGCATTAAAGGTTCTCATCAGCCACGTATCGAATACCTGTACCGACATCATGATGCGTAAATCACGAGTTCACTACTTCATGACCCGACGCCAGACACGGCGGCGACTGATCAACAATGACATCTACGGAAACAGCAACCTCATTGATGCATTGTCGTCAATGAGTCGCAGTGTGCGATCTGGTTTATCGCTAGCTACTGCTCTCCAAATTTCCATGACTCAACAACCCTGCGACTTATTCGCTCAACTTCACAACTTGATGAGTCGGGGTATCGCGCTCAACGCCGCTTGTCACAAGATTCTTGATGTCTTGTCTGAGTCAGCCGAGAATTCTGATGTCGTGATGACGTTGCATGTCATTGCTCTTGCGAGCGAAGTTGGCGGCGACATTGCACAACAACTTGATTGTCTGATTGACACTCTTCTTGATCGCTCACAGGCCAAAGTTGAGCGACAGACACAAGCAGCAACAGCCACGGCATCAATACGCATGATCACGTGGTTGCCAGTTCTCTGTGGTGTCTGGATCTTGAGTGACAGTTCGGCAGTGCGCCATGTCTTACTGGCGACCCCGCTGGGTTGGGCATGTCTGACGATCGGAATCGGTCTTAACTTTGTCGGTCGCACTTGGACCCACAAAATGGTGCGCGCATGATCATCATTTTCGGTCTCATCGGTCTGTTCTTCTTGTGGAAGCGAGCGAAACAGCGCATCGCCTTTAAGCAAGATCGAGCAACCGTAGAAGCATTCCCCGAATGCATTGACCTCTTGATTGCGGCTCTTCGAGCGGGCTATTCACCCGCTCAAGCCATCAATTTCTTGGGTCAACATGCGCCCGGTGTCCTGCGTCCACACTTCATCGCGGCTTCACGCCGTATTGATGAAGGAGAACGGTTCGTTGACGCGATTCGTTTACTCCAACAAGAAGTCGGCACAGTGAGCCAAGCGATGTGTGAGGTTCTCATCTCTGGCGATCGACTCGGTATCCCTGTTGAAAATCTGCTGTTTCAACTCGGCAACGAAGCCCGGCTCAACCGACGACGACGTGCCGAAACAGAAGCACGACAACTTCCTATTCGTCTCTCGCTTCCACTTGTCATGTGCATTTTGCCATCGTTTGTCATTTTGATCATCGTGCCAACAATTGCTGGCACCCTGTCGCAACTCAACATCTCTGTATGAATGCCTCGCCAACTTCACACGAAAGTTTCTTATGACTCAAATATTTCAACGTCTATATGTTTTTTTTCTCGGTCTCACCATGCCGTTCAGCGACAAACGAGATTCTGGACAAGCCACTTCCGAATACGCACTCGTCATGCTTGCAGCTGCGCTCATCGCACTCTTGGTCATTGCTTGGGCAACAGGGGGCGGTGGGGCCGGCAAGATCGGAGAACTATTTGATCGCGTCATCGACAGTGTCACATCAAAACTTCCGTAAAGGTCGTATTCACGCTGAACGTGATCGGGGGCAGTCAACAGTCGAGTTCGTGCTCGTTCTGCCCCTAGTCATGTTCGCCGTATTACTGATTGCCCAATTCTTGGTCATCGTGATGGCCC
This sequence comes from Ilumatobacteraceae bacterium, assembly GCA_044338135.1. Classification (GTDB taxonomy): domain Bacteria; phylum Actinomycetota; class Acidimicrobiia; order Acidimicrobiales; family Ilumatobacteraceae; genus Casp-actino8. The sequence goes on from JBIIMF010000007.1 coordinate 21,974, forward strand.
AGGTTCAGGTTGTCAACGCCACCCGAAACGCCGTTCGAGCCGCATCGGTGTCGCAAAGCCCAAATGATGCGGCGCTCGCCGCTGCTCGATTTTCTTTCGGCCCTGATATTGATGTCAACACCGAAATCAGCAAAAGATGGGTGACAGTCGCGTCAACCTATGAACTTGACACCGATCTGCCAATGGTCGGACGCTTAGTTCCAGATATTCAACTGTCATCGCATTTTTCGATGCTTCTTGAACCACCGATAGATTGAGGGTGTGAACCTGTCGAGCCACTCCTCACTGATTGATGATGTTTTCGTCATTGGCTTGACTGGCGAACTTGATATGTCGACACTGCCAACCTTGAGTGACCTGCTCAATAAGGCAATCAATCAAAATCATGTCCATCTGGCCCTTGATCTCGACGGCATCACTGTTCTTGACGATGCTGCGCTCGGAATCTTGCTCGGGGCGGCATCTCGTATCCGCAACAACGGTGGTCGTATGTCCGTTGTGTGCTCTAACCCAAAGATCGCTGATTATCTTCGGCGCACTCAACTAGATCTCATTATTCCGCTCACTACTTCGGTGCACGATATTCCTCAAAATTGACATTTGAGGCACACTAGAGATGTGCCTGGTTCAAAACGAGAGTCTCAGAAAACTGTTTGGGTTCTTGGCGATCAGCTCAATCAAAACTTTGCAGCACTCGCTCAAGCCGATCCTTCAACACACCGAATTTTGATGGTTGAAAGTTCGGCCAAGGTTCGCTCAAAGAAATGGCATATTCAACGCGCGCACTTTGTGATCACCTCAATGCGGCGCTTTGCTCACGAACTCCGCGATGCCGGATTTGAAGTTGATTATCGCAAGGCAATCACTTTGTCCCAAGGCCTGAAGGAACACCGTGCTGAATTTGCGCCTTCATCGGTTTCGGTCATGGAGCCGGCGAGTCATGCAGCGCTCACAATGCTGCGACAAAACAATTGCGAAATTGTCCGCAGTAATCAGTTCTTGTGTCACTACGAAGACTTCGCAGGTTGGAAAGACCAACTGCTTGAGCGTCGTAAGACATTCAAGATGGAAGACTTCTACCGCTGGCAACGATTACGGCTCAATTACTTGATGACACCTGACGGTGAGCCAGAAACTGGAACCTGGAACTACGACTCCGAGAATCGGTTGCCACCACCCAAAGATGGCAAGAACCAATGGCCTGCTCCAGTGACAAGCGAACTTGATGACATTGACCAACAAGTCATTAATGAACTTCGTAATCATTGTGTTGGCCAGACGCCAACAGGGCTTTGGGCAACGAGTCGTCACGATGCTCTCGAGCGACTCAATCACTTCATTGAAAACGTGTTACCTAACTTTGGTCCTCACGAAGACGCCATGTTGACAAGTAGTTGGCACGTAGCGCACTCTTTACTTTCTCCGTATCTCAACATTGGTCTGTTATTGCCGGCAGAAGTGTGTGATGCAGTTCAGGACGCCTATCGCACAGGGAAAGTCGATATTGCGTCGGCCGAAGGCTTCATTCGGCAAGTCATTGGATGGCGCGAATATGTTTGGGGTCTCTATTGGGCATGGATGCCCGACTATGCCGAGCTCAACAAACTTGGGGCAACTCGCGATCTACCCCCGCTATTCACGGGTGATGCGCAAACAAAGATGCAATGTGTCTCGCAAGTTATGTCCGAGATCGATTCACATGCGTACGCACATCACATTCAACGGCTGATGATTGTCGGCAACTTATGTCTGATCGCTGGCATCAATCCACAACAACTCACCGACTGGATGTGGGCCAACTTTGTTGATGGTGCCGAATGGGTCATGGTTCCCAATGTTGTTGGTATGTCGCAGTTCGCCGATGGCGGCCAAATGGCCACCAAGCCATATGCATCTGGAGGCGCGTACATCGACAAGATGAGCAACTACTGCAAGGGCTGTCACTTTGATCGCACCAAACGTGTAGGCGATAATGCCTGCCCATTCACTACTTTGTATTGGGACTTTATGGCGCGCCATGAAGTTGTCTTAGGAAAGAACCCTCGAGTTGCACAACAAGTCCGTGCCGCGTTCAAGTTGAGTGATCTGCCGGCGGTTCAAGAACGAGCCAAAATTGTTTTGCAACAACTCAGTGCCGGCGAGTTATAAACTTTTGTTGCCTCTAGGGTTTGCGTTTACGAAACCCTCGACGGTCTTCAACTTTGAGACGAGCCTTTTGTTCTTCTTCAAGTGCTGCTTCTTCGGCCACAAGCCGTTTCATACTGTCGAGTCGACGCGGATCTAACTTGCCAGCAGTGACTGCTGCGCTCACGGCACAGCCTGGTTCTTCACGATGTTTGCAATCTCGAAAACGACATTTTTCAGACAATGAAAACACGTCAGCAAAAGCTCGTTCGATTCCCGTTCCGCTCGACCACAAACTGACGGCACGAACTCCAGGTGTATCGATCAACCAACCAGCTTCACCGACTGGATCAGATGGCAAAGCAACAAGTTGCACTGCAGTTGTGGTGTGTCGACCGCGTTGATCGCCTTCGCGAACCGCGGCGGTACTTTGCACTTGTCCACCAACCAGTGTGTTCACAATTGTGCTCTTGCCAACACCACTTGCACCAAGCAACGCAACAGTGCGATAGCCCTTGGCGTATTGCAACAAAGCTTCAAGGCCATCGCCACGAATACCGCTCACCACATGAATGTCGACACCAGGCGCGACTGCTTCAAGAGTGTCAAGGCAATGCTTCACTTCTGCCGCACTCTCCATGAGGTCGAGCTTGGTCAAAATCAACACAGGGGTCGCACCACTATCGAACGCCAAAACCAATTCACGTTCGAGCCGTCGTTGATTCGGCGGTGACACCAAAGCGTGCAACAAGAAGACGACATCGATATTGGCGGCAATCGTGTGCGCCTCAGCCCGCTGGCCTTCAAAACTGGCGCGCCGCATAAATGCGCTGTGCCTCGGAAGCACCATTTCGACCTTTTCGCCATCGGCCGAGACCACAACCCAGTCGCCCACGGCGACTTCGGCCCCTATGTTGCGCACCCGCACGGGTTCAATGCCCATCGACGGCGGGCCGTACCAAACCGTGCTCCAACCACGGTCAAGGCGCGACACCCGTCCCGGCAAATTGGTCCCATCGAGGGCATGCGACTGGTTTTTGGCGACTTCGGAGCGCGTTGATTCCCACGTCACATCCCATGTGACATTCCAACCAAGCGCCATCCGTGGGTCGTTCACATAGGTGACCGTAGCCTCAGAAAGACGCTCTTCCCCCGAACCAGCGACAAAGGAACCCCCAACATGTTGTCTCGCCTCGCCCACTGGTGCTTCCGTCGCCACTGGCTCACCATCATCATTTGGCTCGTCGCACTCTTCGGTGGCAGCACCATCGCCAACCAAGTCATAGGTGGCGGAGCATTCGAAACTCGGTTCTCAATTCCCAATACCGAAAGTCTCCGCGCCCTGAACCTTTTGCAGGACGCCTTCCCCGATTCAGACACCATCACTGATGCGCAGATCGTTTTCCAGGTTGCATCAGACACCCCCGACGGCGTCAACAACACCGAAGTGCAATCAATCATGACCGAAGTATTCACGAAGATTGTGGCTGGCGTTGAAGGCCTGACAATTACGTCCCCATATGACAACCCGCGGTTAGTGAGTGCATCGCAACCCATTGCCTACGCCATCATGCGACTTCCCGACGGTGACTCGCAGGACGAACAACAAAAAATCGGAGATGAGATTCGCGCAATCACCGAACCAATTCTCATTGAACGAAATGCAACGAATTTGGTCGATGTTGAATTCGGCGGAGATCCTTTCGTTGAGTTTGAACTTCCCGAGAGTGAAGTTGTCGGATTGCTGGCCGCGATCATCATTTTGGTGCTCGCGTTCGGATCAGTTCTTGCGATGGGGCTTCCCATTGGCACCGCACTCATTGGACTTGGCACCGGAATTTCAATCGTCACAATGTTAAGCCACATTATGGAGATGCCCGACTTCGTTGTGCAGATCGGCGGCATGATCGGTATCGGCGTCGGCATTGATTATGCGCTATTCATTGTGACAAGGTTCCGCGAAGGTCTGCGCGCAGGCTTGTCACCCGAAGATGCGACCGCTGTCGCGATAGACACCGCAGGTCGCGCAGTTTTATTCGCTGGAATCACCGTCATGGTGTCGTTACTCGGTATGTACATGATGGGTATGAAGTTCATTTATGGACTCGCAATTGCTGCATCAACAGTTGTTGGTGTCATGGTTGTAGCTGCGCTCACGTTGCTTCCTGCGCTGTTGGCTTTAGTTGGACATCGCATCGATATCACCACACGTGCTGCACTGATTTCACTCGTTACTTTTTCGACAGTTTCGTTGTTTGGGATCGTTTTTCTTGGCTCTTTGACACTTATTGGCCTCGGAGCGTTGATAGCGGTCATCATTATGGCCACAAGTTTCTTAGTGAAATCGTGGCGTACGCCGATTAAGCACCGTGAACCAAAACCAGTTCAAGAACAGTTCTGGTATCGCTGGAGTCGTTTCATCCAACATCGGCCGTGGATCTCGCTCATCGGTGGTTTAACCGTTCTTCTCATCATGACTCTTCCACTCTTCGGAATGCGTCTTGCACTCAGTGACAACGGCAATCGTGCCGACTGGCAAACCGCTCGTCGTGCGTACGACATGCTTGCTCAAGGTTTCGGCCCTGGGTTCAACGGCCCGCTGCAACTCATTGGTGAGGTCACACCCGAAGACGCAGCGAATCAAACAAAGCTCGATGAAATCACGGCCGCTATTGCAGCTGATCCCGATGTTGTCTTTGCTTCACCGGCAAACAAACTCACACCCGAACTCATCGCATGGCAAGTAGTTCCGCGCGAATCGCCGCAATCAGAAAATACTGCCGATCTTGTGCATCGCCTACGCGATGACATCTTGCCGCCAGTGCTTGCCGGAACCGACATCACGGTCAATGTTGGAGGCTTCACCGCCATCGGCGTCGACCTCAGTGATTACTTCGCCAAACGAATGTTTATTTTCGTTGGTGCAGTGCTGTTGATGTCGTTCCTCTTGCTCATGGTGGTCTTTCGAAGTTTGTTAGTTCCGCTGAAGGCAGTCATCATGAACTTGCTGTCGATCGGTGCTTCGTACGGCATCATCGTTGCCATTTTTCAGTGGGGTTATGGCGGCAGTTTGATCGGTGTTGGCAACGCCGGACCCATCGAACCTTTCATCCCGATGATGCTCTTCGCCATCGTCTTCGGACTGTCGATGGACTACGAGGTATTTCTTCTTTCGCGCATGAAAGAAGAGTTCGACCGAACGGGCGATAACGCGACCGCCGTGGCCGACGGTTTGGCCGCCACAGCCCGCGTCATCACCGCCGCGGCCCTGATCATGGTCGCCGTTTTCGGAAGTTTTGTGGCGGGAGACGACCGCACGATCAAGCTCTTCGGAATGGGTCTCGCCGTGGCCGTTCTGCTGGATGCCACACTTGTGCGAATGGTGCTTGTACCAGCGACGATGGAACTTTTGGGAGCCCGCAACTGGTGGATCCCCAAATGGCTAGATAAGGTCCTGCCTCGCATCAACATCGAGGGCAAGTCCCACCTCCCCCAAAAAGAAGTGGCTTGACAAACCTAGGCTCGATGCCGTAGCGCTTTATATATATGACAACCCCGACCTCCAAACCCCTCGTGATCGTTGAATCACCAGCCAAGGCCAAAACAATTGGTTCTTTGCTCGGTGCCAACTTTGACGTCCTGGCTTCGGTTGGCCATATCGCAGACCTTCCCTCTAAGGGCATGGCCGTCGACGTGGACAACCATTTCAAGCCCACCTACGAGCTGACTGAGCGCGGCGCCAAGGTGATCAAGGAATTACGAGCCCTTGCCAAGAAGGCCAGTGCCATCTATCTGGCAACCGACGAAGACCGAGAGGGTGAGGCCATCAGTTGGCACCTCATCGAAAACCTCAAGTCGGCGATCAAGCCCGGTGTGCCCGTACACCGTGTGGTCTTTCACGAAATCACCAAGACCGCCATTGACCATGCTTTCGCAACTCCCCGAGGTCTCGATTACGGCTTGGTCGACGCCGCCGAGACCCGTCGCATCCTCGACCGCTTGTTCGGTTATGAGGTATCCCCCGTGTTGTGGCGCAAAGTGAATCGCGGATTATCAGCAGGTCGTGTGCAAAGTCCGACCGTCCGTTTGATTGTTGAGCGTGAACGTGAGCGCATCGCTTTCGTGACAGCCGGATACTGGGGCCTCGACATGGTGTCGGCTACCAGTCCTTCGTTCAAAGCGGCATTGCTTGAAGTTGACGGCAAGCGTGTTGCCACCGGAAAAGATTTCGACAGTTTCGGCAAAGCCAAAGATGGTGTCGTCGTACTCACCGAAGCAGTCGCGATGTCACTGGTTGATCGACTGGCAAACGTAACCATCAATGTGCGCTCGGTTGAAGACAAGCCCTATCGCTCGTCGCCCAAGCCGCCATTCATGACGAGTACCTTGCAACAAGAAGGTGGACGCAAGTTGCGCTTGTCAGCACAACAGGTCATGCGTACGGCCCAAGGTTTGTACGAACGTGGATTCATTACATATATGCGTACCGACTCGGTGACCTTGGCCGAAGAAGCACTTGAAGAAGTGCGTACACAAATTCGTAAGGACTACGGCGCCGATTACCTGCCCGCATCACCGCGTCGGTATGCGAACAAAGTCAAGAATGCGCAAGAAGCTCACGAAGCGATTCGTCCAACCTTACCCATGCGTTCACCCGACAGCGTGATGAGTCAATTGAGCGGACCCGACCTTGCGTTGTATCGCTTGGTCTGGCAGCGCACGCTTGCATCGCAAATGCCCGACGCTCAAGGTGTCACCGTGTCAATTCGATTGGGTGGAGTTGCTGCTGCTTCTGGCGCAACATCAGCCAACGATTGCGAATTCTCAGCAAGTGGAACAACGATTACGTTCCCTGGTCACCGTCGTGCGTACGAAGAATCACGCGATGACGATGCAGCCGATACCGAGACTGAAGCATTGTTGCCCGTGCTCAAAGTTGGCGATGCAGTGCCGGTGCTGTCACTCGATCCGAACGGACACGAGACCTCACCGCCAGCTCGTTACACCGAAGCGTCAATTGTGAAGAAGCTTGAAGAGCTCGGTATTGGTCGTCCATCAACGTGGGCATCAATTATTCAGACCGTGCAAGACCGTGGTTACGTGTGGAAGAAGGCGCAAGCACTTGTACCCACATGGACTGCGTTCGCTGTTGTTGGTTTGCTTGAACAACACTTCACCGGCTTGGTTGATTATCAATTCACGGCCGGAGTTGAAGAAGACCTTGACGAGATAGCACAAAAGAAACTGGCCAAAGATAAGTGGCTCCACGATTTCTATTTCGGTCTGATTGCCGAAGGTCGCGAAGGCGATGCCAAAGAACTCGGTCTCAAGCGTCTCATTGAAAACAACATTGCGGGTATTGACGCCGCCGTGATCAACTCATTCTCAATTGGTGCCGACCCCACAACGGGCGAAGTCATCGTGGTGAAGCCTGGCAAGTTTGGTCCGTACGTCAAACGTGGTGACGAAAACGCATCGGTTCCCGATTCGCTCACCCCTGATGAACTCACTCTTGAGATGGCACTGCGTTTGTTGGCCATGCCCAAGAGCGACGAGCCCATCGGTGAATTAAGTGGCCTGCCAGTGTTTGCTAAGAACGGTCGCTTCGGTCCCTACGTTCAATGGGGTACGCAAGATGTGCCGCCACCCGGATTTGAAAAGCCAAAGATGGTCAGTCTTTTCAAGACCATGGTTCTCGATCGCATCACGATGGTCGACGCCGAGCAGTTGCTGACTCTCCCCCGCACACTTGGTGTTGACCCAGCTGACGGCGAACCAATCACTGCACAAAATGGCAAGTTCGGTCCGTACCTACAAAAGGTCAAGGACTACCGCACCATCGAAAACGAAGAGAAGTTGCTCACCATCACGCTTGACGAAGCACTTTCAATTTACGCACTCCCAAAAGTGTTTCGCCGAGGTCGCGCCGCGTCGCCTAACAGCGGACCCATGCGTGAGTTCGGCAGCGATCCCGCAAGTGGTCGTCCGGTTGTTGCTAAGGACGGCAAGTTTGGTGTGTATGTCACCGACGGCGAAGTGAATGCATCGCTTGGTAAGGGTGACCGCCTTGAAGACATGTTGCCCGAACGTGCTTACGAATTGTTGGCGGTTCGTCGTGAAGTGATGATTGAAAAGGGTCTTGTTCCCGGACAGAAGAGTCCGTCGAAGCGTGGTGCACCAAAGAAGGCCGCCGTGAAGAAGCCAGCTGCCAAGAAAGCTGCAGCTCCGAAGAAGGCCGCCGCGAAGAAGCCAGCAAAGAAAAAGGCAGCAGCTCCCAAGAAAGCCGTTGCGAAGGCTCCTGCGAAAAAGAAAGCCCAGAAGCCCGAAGAATGAAGACTCCGGTCTACATCGCATTCGAGGGAATCGAAGGTTGCGGAAAAACCACGCAGGCTTCACGTTTAGTTGCGTCACTACGTTTGCTTGATGCCGACTCGGTCTTGACGCGAGAAACTGGTGGCACCGATATTGGTGCACGTATCCGTGAAGTGTTGCACGACACCGCTAACACTCACCTTGATCCCATTGCCGAAGCTTTGTTGATTGCCGGCGATCGTGCGCAACATCGTGCCGAAGTGTTGGCACCGGCACTTGCTGCTGGTCATCATGTGGTGAGCGATCGCAGTGTGTATTCGTCGATTGCATATCAGGGTTACGGTCGACAGTTGCCACTCGAAACCGTTCACGCTGTCAACGACTGGGCCTTGCAATCGCGATGGCCCGACTTGGTTGTGTTGCTCGATGTTTCACACGAACATGCCATGAGCCGACTTGCTCATCGTGATCTTGATCGTTTCGAACAAGAGAACAGCAACTTCTTTCAACGCGTTCGCGATGGCTTTCACACGATGGCGGCTAATGATCCGCAACATTGGGTGATCATTGAGGCTGTTGGTGATCCCGATGTGATTGAACAATCAGTTCGTTCAGCAGTGACTGAAAGACTCGGCATCTGACATGGCGTCATCGGTGTACGACAAGGTCATTGGTCAAGAACACACATTGATCAAGTTGCGGGCACTCGCGACTTCGGCCGCACATGCCTACCTATTTGTCGGTCCGTCTGGTTGTGGAAAAGACATTGCTGCCCGCGCCTTTGCCGCCGTGAAGCTGCAAGGTTCCGAAGACAGCACTCAGCGCACTGCTGATCTGGCGATGCGCGGTATTCATGTTGATATTCATGAAGTCGAACGTGAAGGTGCTGGTATCAGCATGGAACAAGCTCGCGACGAGATCATCAAGTTGGCCGAGCGTTCGGCGGTTGAAGGTTCAACCCGCGTGATCATCGTGCACGATTTTCAATTGCTTGCCGATGGCGCACGCGCCTCGTTGCTCAAAACGATTGAAGAACCCGATGGCGAGACAGTCATGATCATGTTGAGTGACGATGTTCCCGACACCATGATCACTATTGCGTCACGTTGTGTACGTATTGACTTTCAGCCCATCACTGATGAATTGATTGTCAAGCAACTCATTGATGAAGGCGTTGACTCAAAGAAGGCGACCGCAGTTGCTCGAGTGGCTGCCGGAGATCTTGAGCGAGCACGCGTATTGATCAATGATCCATCACTTGCATCACGGACCGATTTGTTCGCCAATGTTCCAACTCGTCTCAACGGTACAACCTCACGTGCGATTGAAATAGCCGGCGAACTTTTGAGCGCTGTTGATGCTTCACTCGCGAGTTATGAATCAAAGCAAGAAGCCGAACTTGCCGAACTCGAAGAGCGAGTGAAGTTTTTGGGTGAGCGCGGAAGCGGCCGCAAGATTTTGACCGACAAACACAAACGTGAACTACGTCGTTATAAGACTGATGAACTTCGTTCGGGCTTACGCATGCTCACCTTGGTGTATAGCGAAGCATTGAAGAAGTCGACCGAAGCAACAGCACATCATCAAACCGATTCGTATGTGCGAGCAGTGAAAAAGATTCGCGATGCCAGCGTGGCACTCAGTCGTAACGTCAACGAGAAGTTGCTCTTCGAGAACCTCTTGATGTCACTCCCCTCCATCAACTCGTGATTCTGGTGCAGAATCGTTGCGTATTTCGCAACAATTCTGCACCAGAAGCACACAGTTATTGGTGGTAGTTGGGGGCTTCGTTGGTGACAAGCACGTCGTGAGGATGGCTTTCTTCGCGACCAGCAGTTGTCACTCGCATGAAGCGAGCCTTGGTACGTAACTGATCGAGATTGGCAGCACCGACGTAGCCCATACCCGAACGCAATCCGCCGACGAGTTGATACACGACATCGTGCAACGAACCCGAATAAGCGACGCGTCCTTCAATACCTTCAGGCACCAACTTGTTGCGTGCGGTACCTTGGCCGCTTCCGTAGCGATCGGCTCCGAGTCCTTGCATCGCGCCGAGTGAACCCATGCCGCGGTAACTCTTATAACGACGACCTTCGAACAATTCCATTTCGCCTGGAGCCTCATCGGTTCCGGCCAACAAGCTTCCGAGCATCACCGAACTTCCACCCGATGCCAAGGCCTTCACAATGTCACCCGAATAGGTCACTCCACCATCGGCGATGATCGGAATACCGAGTTCACGAGCACGACTGGCGGCATACCAAATCGCCGACAACTGTGGCATACCTGCACCTGAGATCACACGAGTCGTACAAATTGATCCAGCGCCAACACCGACCTTGATTGCATCGCAACCAACTTCGGCCAATGCATCAACACCTTCTTCGGTCACGACGTTGCCCGCAATGACCGACAAGTTTGGCCATGCTGACTTGATGCGGCGCACTGCAGTCAACACACCTTGGGTATGACCATGTGCGGTGTCAATGACGACGACGTCAATTGACGACTTCATTAATGCTTCGACACGATCTTCAAGATCGGGTCCAACACCTACGGCTGCACCAACACGTAAACGTCCGAGATCATCGTGAGTTGCGTCTGGGTAGTCGCGCTTCTTCATGATGTCTTTCACCGTGATGATGCCAACCAGATGTCCATCTTTATCAACGAGCGGCAATTTCTCAATGCGATGCTTTTGAATAATCGTCTGGGCTTCGGCCAACGTTGTGTCTTCGTTACCGGTCACAAGCGGAGCCTTAGTCATGAAGTCGCTCACGGGGCGGCGGAAATCTGCTGGTTCACAAAAACGAATGTCACGATTGGTCAAAATACCGACGAGCACTCCGGCCTTATCAATGATCGGCACACCCGAGAACTTGAATCGACGCATGAGGTCTTCGGCTTCTTGCAACGAGGCATCGGGTCCAAGTGTCACTGGGTCAGAGATCATTCCTGATTGCGAACGCTTCACTCGACGAGCTTCGGCTGCTTGATCTTCAATACTCATGTTGCGATGCAAAATTCCGATGCCACCCAAACGAGCCATCGCGATTGCCATCGGTGCTTCAGTCACTTTGTCCATTGCTGCCGACAACAACGGCACAGACAACGTGATCTCGCTCGTCAACTGAGTGCGCACATCGACTTGATCGGGCAGAACATCGCTGAATCCCGGGACCAAAACGACATCGTCAAAGGTGAGACCTTCGTGGGGGCTAAACACAGTGTTGTTAATCGGGTTCATGAGGGTTCTCCAACTTTCGAGTATTTCACTGACAATTCTCGCAGTACTCCGACCAGTAGTTGATGTTCTTGCCGATGCATCTTTTCTTCAAATGTCTCTAGGGTGTCATTCGGGGCGATCTCGACTCGGGCACTCGCCAAAACCGGTCCGCTGTCAACACCTTCGTCGGGGACGAAATGGACCATGACCCCACTGTGGTTGCGTGTCCCATTTTGAAATTCGGCGAAGGCCTTTTCGATAGCCCCAACTCCGACAATGTCACCCGGCAACGATGGGTGCAGATTGACGACCTGCCCAGGAAACCACGACAGAAATTCCATGCTGAGAATGCGCATATATCCCGCAAGAACCACAAAATCAGCCATGAAGCTGGAAACGACTGAAGTTAAGCGGGCGTCATATTCGGCTCTGCTTTCACCCGTCACTGCGCTGACAACAACAGCAGGCACCCCGGCGCTCTCGGCCCGTTCAAGTGCCTTGACATCGTGCTTGTTACTGACAACCGCGACAACCTCGGCAGCCAACACCCCAGATTCACAAGCATCGAGGATTGCTTGCAGGTTCGAACCGTTGCCCGAAACCAGTACAACCAGTCGCATATGACCATTCATGGCAACAACCTCACTTGTGGTTCGTCAGTAGCTCGTGGGACAAGTTCACCGATGACCCAGGTCTCTTCATCAAACATGCCTTGGATCGACGCGACATCTTCTGGCGCAACAATCACAATCATTCCGATACCCATATTGAGCGTGCGATACAGCTCGTGCGTATCAAGTTGACTGATTTCACGCACCAATTGGAAGAGTGGTGGCATTGTCCAATTACCAAGTTGTATGTCGGCGCCGACACCTTCGGGTAAGACACGCGGCACATTTTCGGGGAGTCCGCCGCCCGTGATATGGATCAGACCCTTCAGCCGTGGATCGTGGAGCAACGGAGTCATTTCATTCAAGTAGCTGCGGTGCGGGACCAACAGCGCATCAAGAATTGGTACTTGCAGTGGTTCGGGCATGGCATCATCGGGAAGCCAAGCGAAAATTTTGCGCAACAACGAATAGCCGTTGGTGTGTGGACCGTTAGATGCGAGACCAATCAACACATCTCCCACTGCGACATTGCTTCGCGGTAACAATTGTTCTTTTTCGACGACTCCAACCAATGTTCCTGCAATGTCAAATGCACCTGGTGAATAAACGCCGGGCATTTCAGCAGTTTCTCCACCGAGTAACACACACTCGTTATCACGGCATGCTTGCGACATTCCAGCAACGACAGCGGCCACCATTTCAGCCTGAATTTCTGACGACGCCAAGTAATCCAAGAAGAACAAAGGGCGAGCTCCTTGAACGAGCACATCGTTGACACAATGATTCACGATGTCCATACCGACACCACGGAATCGGCCCGAACGTGCTGCCAGTTCAACTTTGGTCCCGACACCGTCGGTTGAAGCAACCAAAACGGGATGGTCATACTTCTTAAGATGCGATACATCAAGGGCGCCACCGAATGATCCAACCCCGGCCAGAACATTTGAATTGGCTGTCGACGCGACACTGCCCTTCAGCAACGAAACGGCACGATTGCCTTCATCGATGTCAACACCGGTTGATGAATACGACTTCACCGACAACGCCAATGATCGCCAGCCAATATCTCGGCGAAATTGCTGACCAGCGAATGAAATCGTTTGGACTCGGTCGTAGGCATTTGTTCGAGCCTGCGCCAAGTCTTTGCCACGACCGACAACTGTGAGCACTCGCCCACCGTTAGTGACCACTTCAGCCTGTGAAGTTGTCGTTGCGCCATGGAAGACCGTCGCACCATCAACTCGCATGTCAAGTCCCTGAATGACATCACCCTTACTTGAACTCTCGGGATAGCCCGCCGATGCGAGAACTACAGCCATTGCACTTTGTTGCGACACCGTGAGTCGTAATTGTTTCAACTGCCCAGCAAGACATGCCAATGCAACTTCGACAATGCTTGTCTCAAGCAAGGTTAAGAGAACCTGTGCCTCTGGATCACCGAAACGACAGTTGTATTCAAGAAGCTTGGGACCACTCGCCGTCATCATGATTCCGGCATACAAGACGCCAACATATGGTTGACCCAATGCAGCGAAATGATCGAGCGTTGGCTGAATGAACTGAGCGCACAGATCGCTCGGCGAGATACCCACATTGACCGGTGCGTAAGCACCCATGCCACCGGTGTTGAGTCCACGATCACCTTCACCGATTCGTTTGTGATCTTGCGCGATCGGAAGTGGCACTGCGGTCGTTCCATCACAAACCGCAATCAGTGAGCATTCATAACCGAAGATTCTCTCTTCAAGGACAACTTCACCAAGCGCACAAGCTTCTCGAATGGCCACAGCAGTCTCGGCGTCAGTTTCGGGGACAACGACACCCTTGCCGCCTGCGAGCCCCGATTGCTTGACCACGATTGACGCAGCAAGTTCTTTCCACCACGCCATTGCCGCATCGACTTCGGCTTTCCCAAATGATGCAAACCGTGGTCCGGCAATACCGATCTGCTGCGTCACTTCGCGAGCAAATGATTTTGACGATTCAAGTTGCGCCAGATATTGCGAGGGACCAAACGCTGCAATTCCGACCGCAGCCAATTGATCAACTAGGCCACCCGCAAGTGGGGCTTCTGGCCCAACTAAAACCAGATCAACTTTTTCGGTCTGACAGAGCGCAACGATTCCTGCGACATCATCGGCGGCCACGTTGAATCGGTCTCCTGGAGTTCCGGCGTTGCCTGGTGTCACCAATAGTCGGCCACATCGCGGCGAACGTAACGCCGACTCGGCCATCGCATGTTCGCGACCACCCGAACCAACAATGAGGACACTGAGCGTCTCGCTCATGCCAACACACCTTCAAAAGCATCTTTACGTTTTGGCGTACCCACCGAAACTGGGTACGAGCCGGTGAAACAGGCATTGCAATATCCGTCCTCGCGGCCAACCGCCAGCATCATTCCGTCTAACGATAGAAATGCCAGTGAATCGGCGCCAACAACTTGCCGCAATTCTTCAAGGTCCATTCGGGCAG
>JBIIMF010000129.1:0-3428 GCA_044338135.1 Ilumatobacteraceae bacterium
TGAGGTTCTTCGGCAAGAACCACTCAGACGTCACTCCGCGCAAGTCACGGTGCTCTGGATCATCAACATGGATCAAGGTACGCAGCATGTCACCGTCCTCTGCACGACGACGGTCTGATTCCAAATCACTCAAAACCGGGCGTGGTTCATTCAGGAAAATCTTGTTGCGAGCCTCGATGTCAAAAATGTCCGCCGACTTGGTGATTGCCCAAAATGAATTGAAGCCGAGCCCATCACCGTTCACCCAATGAACGGGGTCTTGCTCGCGCAACATGGCGCAGGCGCGGTAGAAGAATTCTTCATCGGCATACGAATCAGGGATGACAAAGGCGTAACCGGCTTCTTCGACGTTGGCTGGCTGACGATCTGACATAACTGCCCCCTTGATGACTGAACTGCTTCTATTGTGCCTCATTGGTCTTGCCGAAATAGCAGGGACCTCAGCCTGCAATCCACAGGACCCTTTTCAAGTAGAGTTTCTGACGACCCGTCAGAAACCAGAATCCAAGGGGGACTTATGACATCAACGACTGCACATTCCGACATCATCGCCAGCAAAGACCCGAGCGCCTACATCACCAAAGATCGCCAAACCCTTCGCGGTAAGCGGGTCGGGCCAATTCTCCATCTGGCGAACGAACGGGCTCGACTCGCCCAGTTGACCTGGAACCACTTCGAGATCAAACGCCTCGGAGCAACCATCGGTGCCGAGATCAGCGGAGTCGATCTCACGACCAATCTCCCCCAGGTGATCATCGATGACATTCGCCAAGCCCTCCATGAATACAAGGTCATCTTCTTTCGCAATCAACCGGTGACATCTCAGCAACATGTCAGTTTCGCCGCCCGATTCGGCGAACTAGAAATTCACCCATTCATTCCTTCAAATACTGGCCAACCCGAACTCGTTCGCTTTGAAAAATCATTCGATGTCAAGGGCTACGAAAACACCTGGCACCAAGACGTGACGTGGAGAGAGTGCCCAAGTCTTGGAGCAGTGCTTCATGCCATACAAGTACCTGAATCTGGTGGTGACACTTTGTTCTGCGACATGTATGCCGCGTATGAGGGACTCACCGATGAACAAAGAACTTTCGTTGACTCGCACGATGCTGAACACGACTTCGTGCAGTCATTCGGTAAACAAGTTGCCCCCGAACAAATGGAGGCAATGCGCGCCAAGTACCCCGTCGTTGTTCACCCGTTAGCTCCGACTCACGCTGTGACTGGCCGCAAGTACCTCTATTGCAATCCCGTTTTTCTCAGCCGCATCATCGGTGTTGATGAGGCTGAAAACGATCGTTGGCTGACAGAACTGTGGGGCGAGAGCGACAACGTTGAATATCAATGCCGCTTCCATTGGGAACCAGATTCCATTGCCTTTTGGGACAACCGGGCTTGCCAGCACTATGCAAGTAGCGATTACTGGCCCGAGATCCGCATCATGGAGCGGGCCAGCATCGTCGGTAGTCGGCCGACTCGCTAGTTTCTAGCAATGGGCAATAGCGAGCCAGACTTCACTCTCGATCCAGAACTCGACTTCACCGTCACGCTTGGTGGAGGTCGCGGACCCGCAGGCCATCCAACTCGTGATGACATCAGTTTGTTGTCCCCCGACTTCTACGCCAACTTTGACGAACTCACGCAGTGGATGCGCAACGAGGCTCCTTTGTATTGGGATGACAAGACCGGAATTTGGGGAGCAGCGAGCCACGAACTTGTGTCGATGATGAGTCGTGAATGGCACACCTTCTGCTCTGGCCAAGGATCACGGCCCGAAAGTTCTGTGCCGTCAATGATCAACTTCGACGCCCCCGAACACACCAAGCGACGTCGCTTAGTTGGCAACGGATTCACTCCACGCCGAGTCGCCGATCACGAACCTTTTTTGCGGACCAAAGTAAACGAGCTCATTGATTCGGTGATCGACAAAGGTTCATGTGATTTCGTAGCCGATATCGCCACTCCACTCCCCATGTTGATGATCGGTGAACTCATGGGACTTCCCGAGTCTGATTACGAGCAGCTGCTGCATTGGTCAGATCTTTTTGCGACTGGTGGCGAAGAAATTCGTGCCGAAGTCGAGCATGCAGTGTTCGCCTGGAATGAATACATCATGGCCAAAGTCAATGAACGGCGTGGTGGCGATGAAGATGACTTGGTCAGCCTGATTACCAATGCGGAATGGGAAGGCGAAAAGCTTTCCGACCTTGACATCATGTTTGAGACCATGCTGGTCATGGTTGGCGGCGACGAGACGACTCGTCACGTTATTTCATCTGGTATCGCTGCCCTGATACAAAACCCTGACCAATTAGAGATGCTGAAGAATGATCTCTCACTCTTACCCAATGCAATCGAAGAAATGCTGCGTTGGGCAACACCGGTCCGCAACATGAATCGCACAGCAACTCAAGACATTGAAGTCCAAGGATTCAAGATTCACAAGGGTGATCGAATCTTGTTGCTCTATCCGTCAGCCAATCGCGACGAAAAGGTCTTTGCTGATCCCTACACATTTGATATCACTCGCACACTGAATGATCACGTGGCCTTTGGAGCATACGGACGCCACCATTGCCTTGGTGCTCCCCTTGCACGACTTGAGTTACGAGTTCTCTTTGAAGAGATTTTGCGACGTTTCGACAATCTGAAACTGGCGAAAGATGGACCGTTGCCATGGCGCCGTGGAAATTTTGTGTTGGGCCTGAATGAAGTCCCAGTGACATTCACCGCCAAGTGACCGATAAACGATTTAGGCGATAAAAGACTTACCCATTCGGTCAATCTGAATCTTCGTCACGACAGTCATGATTTCGCCGCCAGCTTCACGGGGCGTGACAGTCGGAATTTCATCGGACCATGTCATCGTTAAATCGTCCCACTTACGTCCGTCACCAACAATGGTTCCTTCAACTGCGAGGCGCGCCTGATGATTTGATGCATCACCGTGTTGCGGCGCTGCAGTCAATTCAAAAGTGCAATACATCGAGCGGTCAATACCTTGGTGCTCGCCACGAGGAAGGGTTCCCATCACGATCGTGTACAACATGCCAGCTTCTTTATGAACATGCTTTTCTTTGAAGTCCGGACGGTTTTGCATTTCCATGAATGAAACACGGCTGGCATACTTCACGATGGCCATGCGATCCCATTCGCCTTCAGTGCCTTGTGCAACGACGTCGCCAAAGAAAACTGGTTCTGCGCCAATTTTCGTCAACACGTCAGTCGGGTTATACAAATCATCAGCTTCCATGCCAGAAATGCCCGGCTTTGCTGCCTTCTCCGCGCCCTTGATTCCGTCATATCCTGCGACATCGCGATACTTCATAAAGTTCACCATGTAGATGGGACCGTCATTTTCAGGTGCCCTGCCGGCAAGGTCGAGGGCGTAGTCAAAATCGATTTTTCCGTAGCGCATTGACTCA
>JBIIMF010000130.1:0-3427 GCA_044338135.1 Ilumatobacteraceae bacterium
GCCATTGCGCTTTTTCTTGTGAGTCAACAGAAGGCTGCGAAGTCGAAGAAATAGTGATTCGTTATCTAAATAGTCGTTGGGCCGTGGAAGATGTCGCCATTATTGAAGATGGCAACTCGGGCTGGACGCGGCAGATCAACAATCAGATTTTCAGTGAGTGTGATGAAACGTGAAGTCCAACCTTCGGGCATGCGTCGTGGTCTGATTTCGCTGCGTCGTTGATGCAGATGAGATTCGACGGCTTGTGGTAACAGGGTTGTACCGCCAACAAAATCATCGTTGGTATCAATGACTTCAAGAGTTCTGCCCGCGGCAAAGAAGACGCGATGACTTTTGTATACGGGCAAGACGGTGACACCCTCAAAACCCTTTTCGGGTCGACCAGGGCGTGCAACTAACGCAAAAGTGTGTTCGCCGATGTCAGTTGTTTCGACTGGGCCATCGACTTCGGCGTTCGGTGGACGGCGAAAGAATGCTGCATCGTGCTGACTGCGACCGACTCCAGATTTGCGGAACCCATCGGGAACCACAAACGCTGCGTACTCTTCAGGTGAAATGGGCTCGGTCGTGAGCCAGACACCAAAAGTTGCATCATCCATGACTTCGCCGTAGAACTCACAACCACCAAGACTCCAATTTGCTGTCCAACTGGGGTCGCCGCCGATCAGCTTCTGTAATTCGTCTGCGTGCATAGTGAATTCTTTCTACGACCGCATGTAGTTCAGTAGCAATTGGGCGATTTCTGGGCCGTGGGTGTCTTGCAAGAAGTGGCGCGCCCCCACAATTTCATCAAAAGTTGAATGGGGGATCAGCGATGACCACTTGCGACCCCATTCGGTCACGAAGACGGGGTCTTCGGTGCCCCACATGAAGTGAACGGGGACCTCGAGGGCATTGATGGTCGCAAAGTTCTGCTCTTGATTGGCCGCATCGCCAGAAATCATGTCATGGAAGGGGATGCTCATCGGGAAACGGTAGGGACCAGAGTGTCCCTCGCGACCTAGCCCAGCGAACGGGGCATCGTAGGCATGCTGAACTTTGCCGGCTTCACCTTCGTACACCGGGGTCTCGCCTTGCAACGCTTTGAAAACCGAATCTTGCGGAGTGATGCGCGCCGTTGCCATGGCCATCAGTCCACCGAGAGAAAACTTTTCTGGAACATTCGCTTCGAATAATCCGCCGGGCGACCATTGTTGAATCCACTGTTGTATGCCAGGTGAATATTCGTAGCCATCGTGATGGAGCCATGTATTCATAATGCAGACTCGTGAAAATCTTTCGGGCATGCGTGCAACTTGTGCGAGACCAATCGGTCCACCCCAATCTTGAACCATGATGGTGACATTGCCAAGATCAAGTCGTTCGACGAACTGCTTCATGTTCTTGGTATGTCGCGCGATGTTGTACCAACTCGTGTCAACAACTTTGTCTGATCGACCGAATCCAATGTGATCGGGAGCAATGCAACGGTAACCATGCGCAACTAAATCTTTGATGATTGCTCGATATAGGAACGACCATGTCGGCATGCCATGCATCATCAAAACAATCGGTCCATCGGCCGGGCCTTCGTCGATGTAATGCATGCGTAATCCAGCAACGTCATCATCGGCGATGTTGAGATAATGTGGCTGAAAATCAAAGCCCTTCAACTCGGCAAAGTTGGTGTCGGGAGTGCGTAGAAAAGGTGCAGATGTCATGGTTGGCTCAACTTACTCGTGGAGTATTTTCGGAGTGGGTATTTGGGACTTTCGGAAAATATTTTGCCTTGGTTGAGGGTTTGGACGATTTGGTTGAGGGTTGATCAGGGAAAACGTCCAACCCTCAACTGTTAGTTGATGCCTATTTTTCATCAGGGAAGTTGAGAAAAATACTCGCCAAGATTATTCTTCAATAGTGCGATTAAGCAGGTCTTTTCCCGAAAGTAGATACCGCATTTCGCGCGCCTACATTTTGCCCTGCCTCGTAGTGTCGGTGACACTCTTTTCTCTGCTTCCGCTTTCGGTGAATCGTGCCAGTGCTTTGGCCGATCAGAACGACCGTTGTTCAGAGATTTTTGCAGTTGATACAACGCAACGTGCCGTCGATTGTCCGAGTGCACCAACTGGTGTACGAGTGTTGCCAGCTGATCAAGGTGTTGAAGTTTCTTGGGATGCAACAGCAATTGAAAATTCTGTTGATGACACGAGTGCAAACACGACCACGAACGATGTCAACACTGCGACTTCATTCCAAGTGAAGTTGTCACCCGGCGACATCGTGGTCAATGTTGCGGCAACATCACACACCGCATCGGTCAGCGGATTGATGAACGGAAAGGTTTACGAAGTCACTGTCGTCGCGATCAACGAGTTTGGTGCGAGCGAAATAGTTGGTCCGCTGTCGGTCACTCCGACGAGCGGACTCGAAGGTGTTGTCGGTCAACTTGTCGTACAGTACGAAGATGGCGTTGATGCAAATGCGAGTGATGGCACCGCAACGGGTTCTGAATCTGTCGACAATGTCGAGCTCACAACTTCAGTCGATCTTGGTGAGGGTCTTCATACGGTTGAGTTGAGCGAGTCGGTGACCGAGGCCGAGGCTCGAGTGATCATCGATGAACTTGAATCCGACCCCCGCATTGCCTGGGTCGAAGTTGACGAGATTCTGTTGACCGCCGATGTGTCCGACCCCGATTACTCGACCCGCCAGTGGAATCTCTGGGGCGAATTCGGAATCGACCGTTCGCTTCGGGTGCCAGAGCCGTTGACCGACTCGATCTCGGGGGCTAACGGGCAGGGGGTCGCGGTCGCCGTCATCGACACCGGTATCGCGCCTCATTCCGACTTAGGTCAACAAGTGCTTCAGGGTTACGACTTCGTATCCGATCGCCCCGAACTGTCGGCAGCTCGCGGTCCAGAAGGCGACAAGGTTGCCTTTGATGGCGACTACGTCGATCCCGAAACCTTCGGCTCAATGGGGTGGGACGCCAATCCCGCCGACCCGGGCGACTGGCGTGGCGTTGCCCCGGTGCGACCCAGTAGTTGGCACGGAACTCATGTGGCCGGAATCATCGGGGCGCAGACAAATAACGGAATCGGAATTGCCGGTGTGGCCTCGGGTGCTCGCATCGTGCCGATTCGTGCCTTGAGTTGGAACGGTGGTCTTTCATCAGACGTAGCAGCAGCAATTATCTGGGCCGCGGGTGGTCACATTGCTGGTGTTGACGACAATCAGAACCCGGCGCGCATCATCAACTTGTCGATGGCGAGTCGGGCACAATGTAGCGCAACTCTGCAAACCGCGATTGATGCCGCCACTGAACTCGGCAGTGTTGTTGTCGTTGCCGCTGGAAACGCGAATAGCGATGTTGGCGATTATTCGCCGGCCAACTGCGAGCACGTGATTTCAGTAGGGGCAACTGATGCCGCGGGCGGTCGGGCCAACT
>JBIIMF010000131.1:0-3423 GCA_044338135.1 Ilumatobacteraceae bacterium
CCAGCGACTTCGTATGTTTTGGGTGAGCGAGGGGTCTCGAACCCCCGGCCTTCAGTACCACAAACTGACGCTCTAACCAACTGAGCTACGCCCACCATGTGACCCGCCTATTCTGCCATATCGAACGACAAATCGCACCGTTCATTCAACCGAAACTCTCTTGTTACGCCCCGTCCACTTTTGGTGTTAGGGTAGGGGCAACCGTAAAAGGGGTGTTTAACCGTGTCCTCCACGGAATCTGCAATAACCAATGCTCGCAGCCTTAGCTGGAGAGCGAAGGAAATCACACAACGTGAAATCGCGTTGTACGCACATCGAACTCAAGGCTCGCAAAAAGCAACTGAGCGCGCTCGAGTAGTCATGCCACTCGGAGTGCCTTCAAGTTTTCAGGCCTACGATCCGCACCCAATTGTGGTGAAGGCGGCTCGCGGTGCCTCGATGTGGGATGTCGACAACAACGAATACGTCGACTACGACATGGGCTTTGGTGCTTTGTTTAGTGGGCATATCAACCCAGTCGTGCGTCGTGCTGTTGATGAGCAACTCGATAACGGAACTTTGTTCGTGACACCATGTGAACTCAATGCCGACGTTGCCGAGTTATTGGGCGAGCGTTATGGCTTGCCAATGTGGCGCTTCACCAACTCGGGAACCGAAGCAACGATGGACGCAATTCGTGTCGCGCGCGGTGCAACGGGTCGCGAAAAGATTGTCAAAGTCGAAGGCGGATATCACGGACATCACGACGAAGTCATGATCTCGATGAAGCCGTCGCTCGATGTAGCTGGACCGGCCGATCGACCGAACTCAGTTCCGGCAACTGCTGGTGTGACGCGTGCAGTTCTTGGCGACACCATCGTGATTCCTTACAACGATGCCGAAGCACTTGAACGCGTTTTGCGCAACGAAGACGTCGCATGTTTCATCGTTGAGCCCGTGATGGAAAACATCGGTATTTGTTTACCCGATGATGGTTATTTGCAAGCAGTTCGCGAAATCACTTCTCGTTACGGAACCTTGTTGATTTTTGATGAAGTCAAGACCGGCATTACCGCTGGTTGGGGAGGGGCAACTGGTGCACTAGGAGTGACACCAGACCTTGTTGCTCTCGCTAAATCAATCGGTGGTGGTTTGCCACTTGGCGCCTTTGGTGGCAAGCGCGAATACATGGATCAAATCACTATGGGCCGTGTCATTCACCTCGGAACTTATAACGGCAACCCATTGTGCATGGCGGCAGCGAAAGCAGTTTTGTCAGAAGTGTGCACGCCTCAAGCAACTGCTGCTGCGATTGGGCGCAACAAGATGTTGGTCGATGCCTGTAACGACATCATTGACGACGCGGGACTACCCGCCCACACTGTGCAGTTCGGTGCGAAGGGTTGCGTCACCTGGACGCCAGAGCCAATTCGCAATTACCGCGATTACAAAAAGACCGATCTCGATATTGCATTCGCGCAATGGATTCACGGAATCAACCGTGGCATCTTGCTGCCGCCAGGTCTCGACGAGCAATGGTTGATTTCAATCATGCACACAAACGAAGAAGCCATGCGATACGCCAATGTTTTTAGCGAATTCGTTGACGAATTAGTTAAATGACGCAAAGCGAAAACAATTTGCCATCGACTGGCAAAATGATTCGCCGCTCATTAATGCGTCAATGTCCTCGTTGTGCGAATCGCAGCGCTTGGTTTACTTCTTGGTTTAAACAAGGTGAACGATGCATTGGTTGCGGGATCAAACGCACTCGTGACACTGACGGTCATGAGCTCGGCTCAATGACGATTGCATCGGTGCTCAACATCGTGCTCATCATGGCTGCAATAGGTATCGCTATTGCCCTCACCGCACCTGATGTACCAGTGCTCACCTTGTACATCGTGCTAGCTTCGGCGGCCTTGGTCTTTCCGGTGTTGACGTGGCCGGTCACACACACTTTGTGGATGGCGATCGACCTCGTGGCCCGTCCGATGGGCGTCGAGGAAATCGCTGAGGCTCAGGCCTGGCTCGCAAATCAGTCCTAATCGGTCGCATCGGCACCCCCTCTGAGCAGGTCAAACACCTGTTCGTATCGACAATGCTTGACCGAACACTCGTTCGTAGTTACGCTCTTGTTATTCGCCGTACACGGGTGCCCGCACAACTACTGTGCAACACCCACTTCGTACGGTCCAAGTTATGGCAAACAAACCAACACCCACAGCAACCAACACCACAACAGCGAAAGGCAATGCAATGAGCAACGATCGTGAAAAAGCCCTTGAAATGGCTCTAGCCCAAATCGACAAGCAATACGGAAAAGGCTCCATCATGCGGATGGGCGACAAGACCGACATGGCGATCGAAGCCATCCCGACCGGTGCCTTGGCACTTGACGTCGCTCTCGGAATTGGCGGCTTGCCCCGTGGTCGCGTGGTCGAAATCTACGGACCAGAATCATCGGGTAAATCAACCCTCGCGATGCACGTCGTGGCCGAGGCTCAGCGCAATGGCGGCATCTGTGCATACATCGACGCCGAACACGCGATGGATCCGGTTTATGCCCGGGCCATTGGCGTTGACATCGATCAGCTTTTGATCTCCCAGCCCGACACCGGTGAACAGGCTCTCGAAATTGCCGACATGCTCATCCGTTCCGGTGCACTTGATGTGGTCGTTATTGACTCGGTGGCGGCCCTAACTCCTAAGGCCGAAATTGAAGGCGATATGGGCGACAGCCATATGGGTCTTCAAGCTCGATTGATGAGCCAGGCCTTGCGTAAGTTGACCGCCAACCTCAACAAGTCGAACACCATTGCAATCTTCATCAACCAGTTGCGTGAAAAGATTGGCGTGATGTTCGGTTCACCCGAAACCACTCCTGGTGGTCGTGCGCTCAAGTTCTACTCATCAGTTCGTCTCGACATTCGTCGTATTGAGTCGATCAAAGATGGTGCCGAAGTTGTCGGTAACCGTACCCGCGTCAAGGTTGTCAAGAACAAGGTGTCACCGCCATTCCGTCAGGCCGAATTCGACATCATGTACGGCAAGGGAATCAGCCGTGAAGGTTCGGTTCTCGACATGGCCGTCGATCTCAACATCATTAAGAAGTCCGGTGCATGGTTCACCTACGACGGCGAACAAATGGGTCAAGGTCGTGAAAACGCCAAGAACTTCCTGATGGAGAACACCGAGATCATGGTTGAGGTCGCCGAAAAGGTGCGCATCGCGGCTGGTCTGGGCGACGCTCCCGAAGTCGAGTTCACCGCAGCCGACGAAGAGCCCATCAATCTAGATTGAGAATGGTCTGATCAGTATCTGACCATTGGGCATTGACCCCTCGGCTGATATCCTCGGATTCGCCTTCCGAGATAGCTCAGCTGGCAGAGCAGCTGACTGTTAATCAGCGGGTCGCAGGTTCGAGCCCTGCTCTCGGAGCAC
>JBIIMF010000132.1:0-3405 GCA_044338135.1 Ilumatobacteraceae bacterium
TCTCAACTTTCGGCCCAATGAAGCGCCTCTCGCGTGAAAGCGAATGGGCCAAGCGCCACGATCAGCCGTATCAAGTGCTTGGTAGTGACGCATCAGGTGTTGTTGTCAAAGTCGGTTCGGCTGTTCGCATGTGGAAGCCGGGCGATCACGTGACTGTGCATTGCAATCATGTTGACGATCAAGACAACACCGCACACAACGATTCGATGATGGCTGCAAACCAGCGCATCTGGGGATACGAAACCAACTTTGGTGGTCTCGCCGATTTGTCAATTGTGAAAGCCAATCAACTCATGCCCAAACCTGCGCACCTCACGTGGGAAGAAGCAGCTGTCAATGCATTGTGTAACTCGACCAGTTATCGCATGTTGGTGAGCCGCAACGGTGCAGCAATGAAACAAGGCGATGTCGTGTTGATCTGGGGAGCAACAGGCGGCATTGGCGCCTATGCAACTCAATATGTTTTGAATGGTGGCGGCATTCCAGTGTGTGTCGTCAGCAGCGACGACAAAGCACAAATCTTGCGTGACATGGGTGTTGAGCACATCATCAACCGCAAGACCGCGAACTACAAGTTCTGGAAAGACGAACACACTCACGACGAGACTGAATGGCGTCGCCTCGGAACCGATATTCGCGACCTCACCGGCGAAGACCCCGACATCGTTTTCGAACACCCAGGCCGTTCAACTTTTGCAGCGTCGATTTATGTTGCCAAGCGTGGTGGAACTGTTGTGACCTGTGCAGCTACGAGTGGCTTCATGATGGAGTTCGACAACCGCCACTTCTGGATGCGACTCAAGAATCTGGTCGGTAGCCACTTCGCCAACTACCAAGAAGCGTGGCAAGCCAACCGCCTCATAGCTAAGGGCATGATTCATCCGGTGCTCAGTCAGACCTTTGACTTGAACCATG
Organism: Ilumatobacteraceae bacterium; assembly: GCA_044338135.1. Classification (GTDB taxonomy): domain Bacteria; phylum Actinomycetota; class Acidimicrobiia; order Acidimicrobiales; family Ilumatobacteraceae; genus Casp-actino8. The sequence goes on from JBIIMF010000132.1 coordinate 916, forward strand.
TGGGTGAAGCTGCTTACCAAGTGCATAACAACATGCACGAGGGCAAGTTGGGTGTCTTGTGTTTGGCTCCTGAAGCAGGTCTCGGTATCACCGATCCCGCGTTCCGCGCCAAAGTTGGCGAAGCCAATATCACCCGATTCCAGCGCGCCTGATCATTCGTGGCATTCTGTTGACATGATTCTCACCGAAATTGATCACATCGCCATTGCTGTCAAAGACCTCGAAGCCGCCATTGATTATTACAAGCGGGCCTTTGGTGCCGAAGTAGATCATCGCGAAATTGTTGAAAGTGACGGAGTTGAAGAAGCGTTGTTGAAAGTGGCCGAAAGCTACATACAACTGTTGACACCAACTCGGCCCGACAGTCCCGTCGCAAAAGCGATTGAAAAGCGGGGCGAAGGCCTTCACCACATTGGATACCGAGTCGCCGATTGTGGCGTCGCTTTAAATGCAATGTTGGCTGCAGGTGCAACTGCGATCGATAAAGCTCCTCGTCCTGGTAGCCGTGGAACCACTGTTGCTTTCATTCACCCCAAGGGCAGTTTCGGAACTTTGATCGAACTCGTTCAAGAGTGACAATCAGAAACTGATTGTCAGTCGGCTTGGAGTAACAAGCCTTTGAGGTATTCAGACTCGGGGAAGTGCAAGTGCACCGGGTGGTCAACTGGTTGACCAAGTCGGCGAATAATCCGCAGGTCGCGCTTTGCATCGAGGGCTGCTCCTGCCACAACTTTCTGGAACAGATCTGTATCCATTGTTTGCGAACACGAGAACGTCATCAACTTGCCGCCAGGTGCGAGCAACTTGATACCAACCAAGTTGATGTCCTTGTACTTACGCGTGGCGCGTTCAATATGTTTTGCGCTAGCCGAATACTTCGGCGGGTCAAGAATAATCAAGTCAAACTCGGCACGGCGATCGCGCATACGGCGAAGTACTTCAAACGCATCGCCTTCAATGACTTCACCAACATCGACGCCGTTCAGCTCGGCATTCTGTTTTGCCAATTCAAGTGCAGGTCCAGATGATTCAACAGTTGTCACTGATGCAGCGCCATTCTTGGCCGCAACAATTCCGAATGAACCGGTGTAACCAAACACATTGAGAACACGGAGTCCGGGGGCCAGTGAGGCCACCAACTTTCGTGAATCACGCTGATCAATATAGAAACCGGTCTTGTGTCCTTCTTCTACATTGACGATGTACTTCTCGTTACCTTCGATGGCGTAGATCTTTGCGGGCAAGACGCCGGCAGCGAGACCATTGCGAACCGCGAGACCTTCGCGTTCGCGGTCGGCGCCTTCGCTACGTTCGTAGACACACGTAATGCCATCGACCTTCATGAGTGTTGATACAACTGCGTCGCGCCAACGTTCAATGCCGACACTATTGATTTCCATCACGGCGACTTCGCCGTAGCGATCGACGGTCAAACCAGGAAGACCATCAGCATCGCCGAAGATCAAGCGACAGGTGTGAGTGAGTTCGGGGTCGGCATTGCGTTGAGCAACGGCCTTGTTAATTGTCTCAGCAATAAAGCCGGCAGTGATTTCAACATTGGGATCAAACGACCACACGCGAGCGCGAAGAGCCGAGAACGGACTGTATGAAGCAGTTGCGAGCTCGGTGCCGTTGACGGCAATGATGCGAACTGTGTCGCCAGGCTGCGGATCGCCCTCGACCTTGGCGACAGCACCGCTCAGAATCCACGGGTGACCGCGTTTCAAACTGCGATCGCGATCGGCTTTGAGATGCAGTGAGGCTGAAGGTTCGATTGTCATTGCCTAGAGGGTACGACCTTAATGAGCCTTGACGCGTTCTTGACAATACAGATATTTAGCCGAGCGTGTCTGTGCCGATATCTAAGGCGTCAATCACAGTCGTCAATTGAAAGGAAAAACATGAATATCAACAAAGAAACAATGCAGGCCCGCCGAGATAAGGGATTCACACTCGTTGAATTGCTCATCGTGGTCGTGATCTTGGGAATTCTCGCAACCGTGACAGTGTTCGCCGTCCGTGGCATCACTGACAAGGGTCAAGAGAGCGCCTGTGATACCGATATGCGAGTCATGGAGACCGCCGTCGAAACGTGGTACGCCGATCAGTCCGCGGAAACCGCTGGTGACCCCACCGAAGCTGGACTAGTTACCGTGCAGTTCCTTCGTGCCGAGTCAACCTTGCACGATGTAGGTGTTGCTGGTGCAGTTGAACCTCAAGTCGGTGGAGCTTGCGCCGCCTAAACAGGGTCAAGTAACAGTTCAACAAAAAGGCCGGCCCGCAAGGGTCGGCCTTTTTGATACCTCAAATGATTGATGCCGCGAGTTAAACCTTTTTGATCAACTAGTTGTTGACGAGTTGTGAGCGTTGCGTTGCAATCTGCGTGACAACTTCTTTGGGGTAAGCGCTCTGGCTACAAGCATCGGCTTGACTGATGTGTCCTGCAATGACTAATCGGGCCAGGTCCATTTCGAGAGTTTGCATTCCTTC
>JBIIMF010000133.1:0-3403 GCA_044338135.1 Ilumatobacteraceae bacterium
TCATACATCGACGGCATGCATCAGATTGAGTTTGCTCTCAAAGACTTCATGCATATGGAACGCTATTGCCATGCCGGCTCTGTTGTGATTGTTGACGACATTTATCCGGCACATGCGCTTCAAGGTGAGCGAATTCGGCAATCTCGCTATTGGACCGGCGACGTGTGGAAAATGATCAACATCCTTGAAAACGTTCGACCCGATCTCATTTTGCTTCCTTTAGACACTTCCCCAACAGGAAGTCTCTTGGTTCTCGGATTAGATCCAGAAAACAATGACCTCTGGGAAAAGTTTGACATCATGCTCGATTGGTGCATCAATTTGATGGTTGAAACACCTGACGAAATCGTTCAACGAACCAAGAAATTTGATCCTCTTGATCCACTCATCGCCCATATTTTTAAACTCATTCGTCAGGGTCGTGAAACTGGGACCGAGGTAGAAACATTGGCGCGGATTCGCAACATCGTGAGCGGTGCATTGCCGCGGCAGGCGGTCGCGTCATGAAGCCTTTTGTCTCAATCGTTGTCGTCTGTTACAACATGAAACGCGAGTTGCCTCGCACGTTGTTTTCAATGTCTCCCGAATTTCAAATAGGGGTCAGCAAAGATGATTATGAAGTCATCTTGGTTGACAATGGTTCAAAAGAACCACCAACAGCTGAAGACTTTGCGCACCTCAACATGAACTTGTCGGTCTATTCGATGAAGAATCCAACTCACTCGCCCGTGCGGGCAATCAATTTCGGAATCAATCAATCGATCGGCCAGTTTGTCGGAGTCTGTATTGACGGAGCACGCTTGGTGTCCCCCGGGTTAATCGCACAGGCACGAGATGCCCTGACGTTGCACCCGCGCGGCGTCGTTGCGGCTCGCGGACGATACTTAGGGGTCAAGTTTCAACGCGATGCAATGAATGAGGGCTACGACGCGCAACAAGAAGACGCTTTACTAGCGCAATGCGAGTGGAAGATTGATGGATACCGCCTCTTTGATATTTCGGTCTTTGATGAATCATGCGGCCCGACTTGGCTGACACCAATGGCCGAGAGCAACGCTCTCTTCATGTCACGCCATTTGTGGGCAGAGCTTCAAGGGTTTGACGAACAGTTCGTATCTCGAGGTGGCGGGCTCGTCAACCTTGATACGTGGCGTCGTGCAGTGCAACTACCAGATGTCACCGTTGTGTCGTTGATGGGTGAGGCAACTTTTCACCAAATTCATGGAGGAGTCGCAACAAACGGAACTCACGATGCGATTCGCGAGTTCTTTAATGAATACCAATCTATTCGCGGTGTTGAATTTGAAATTCCCGATGTCTCTTATTCACTATTCGGAAAGTTCAATCATAAAGTGCGTGGTAGCGAGCTTCATCCAAAATCAACCACGGTGGTGATCAAGAAACAGCCGTTGCAAGCGATACGTCGCATCTGGTCGAGAACGCTTGGACGACTACTACCCCCGTCGGTGAGGCGCTTTCTACGCAACGCCATCGACCTTGCCGGCGCAGTTTTGAATCCTCACCCGATTAAAGGAATTCAAAAACTCAAGGTTGAACGCCATCATGCTCGTGTCGTCGAGGCATCACCACTTTTTAATGCTTCGTGGTACGCGGGCACTTACCCAGACGTGATATCTGCCGGATACCAGCCCAGTGTTCATTTTGTTCGATACGGATTAAGTCAGAGGCGTCAACCAAGCCCGTACTTTGACGCTGTGTGGTACTGCGACGCCTACGAAGATGTCGTTGCAAACGGCGAGAATCCACTGCTGCATTACATCCACTTTGGCGAAGCCGAGGGTCGGCGTATGCGTTCGGTTCCGCAAGCAACGATCTTGCAAAGTATCCACGACGCTCAATTTTCGCAAGAGAATCTTGCAGTCATCCGAAATTCAAGCCTGTTCGATTCACAGTGGTACCTTGAGCGCTATCCCGATGTTGCACAAAGCGGTTCTGACCCCGCAGAACACTTCTCAATATTCGGAAGTTCAGAACGCCGGAATCCTGGCCCACATTTTGACACCGCCAAGTACCTACAGATCCACACTGATGTCAAGCAAATCGGTGTGAACCCGCTGGTCCACTACGAACTACATGGTCGTCACGAAGGACGAGAGATAGTTCCTGTTTCATTGGATTAATCGTCGGTCAAACAACCGCCGAAACTTTCGTGACCTACACCTCGTCGGCTGCTGGCCCCACTGCACCAATCGCATCAAAGTACGCCAGGTGCGCTTCAGTGACATTCACCAAGTCGACATCGTCGATGATCTGAATACCGGCTTTGTCGGACTCGCCGAGCAAGTAGGCAATCAGTGACTCTTCAGTGATCACCAAAGGCGTCGTGATGTCTTGACGATGATCGACAGCCTTATCGGGCAACAAACCTTTGCCGTGCAACCAATTCATATGCATCACGAGTAACTGCTCAAGCTCTTCCATGGTGAGCCGCGCCTGCGTTGTCTCGGAAAGTGACATGGCCACAAAATCGGCAGCCTGCTCGAGTTGATAGACCGCACGCGGAGCCATTGCATCGAGGCGCCTTGCTTCACGGCCGATCGTGAGCGCCGCAATCAGAAAAACGCCCACCGCCGCAAGAACAATAAATAGCCAAATCACAAACTCAGGCTAACCCTTGTCGAGTTCTGGTGGGGTCAATGGTCAAATTTGAGCGGGTCATGGTCAAAATATTGTTTGGCGCTTGAGGCCGGGATCAGTTTCCTCCATATTTGTTCTCAAATTATTTTGAGAGGACCCTTATGTTCAGAAACTCAGTCATCAGCAAACTGCGCCGCAGGACTAGTTCTTGCATCCTGGCCTCGTCGATTGCCGTCGCAACTATTGCGGTTGCAGGTGTAACCGAAAGCTCGGTCAAAGCGGCACCGGTTTCATTCGGACAAATCAATGCAACTCGCACTGTCGCTTCGGATGGGTCATTCAACGTCTATGAAAATGAACAAATCTCGGCTTACGTATTCACCCAGGTCGATTCAGCCTGCCTTGGAGAGAATTTGCAACCCGGCGATGTCATCACATTGACCGTCCAAAACTTCACCTTTTCAAACTTGTACTTCAATAACGTTCAAGATGTCTCGTCAACGCTTCCTGATCCAGTACCGGCGTATATCCAAATCTATGGGGATACAACTCAGGTGCAAAATTCGACGACTGGGACCAAAGTGTTTAGCCCGAAGTTAAGAGTTACGAGGAACGGCCAACTGCTTGTAGAAACTCTTGGTACTTGTTACGTAGACCGAAAGGGCTACGCCCGTATCGACGCGACCACCGCTGACGCATATGACGATTTGAAAGATGTGTCTCAGTATGTAGCCAGAGTGGGCGACACTCGGCTCTCCTATAACGCAAAAGCGTGTGTAGATATGGACTCTGTAGCGCCCGGGGA
>JBIIMF010000134.1:0-3395 GCA_044338135.1 Ilumatobacteraceae bacterium
TGAAACGATGACGATGGTTTTCATCGGCCGTTAAGAAAACGCTTGAACCGTTACTCGGAACTTCGGTTCCAGCTGGCAAACGCACAATCGCACGATGCTCGGCATCAATGGTGCAGACCACCTGAATCTCGTGACCCAAATGTTCGACGAGCGCAACCGTTGCCGCAACGCCCGATGATGTGATGTGCGTGTGCTCGGGGCGAGCGCCCACAACATGGTCGGCCGCTTCGACACTTCCGGCCGGGAAGATATTCATCGGCGGTGTGCCGATGAACTGCGCGACGAACACCGATGCGGGCTTGTCGTAAACATCTTTTGGCGAACCGACTTGTTCGATGATCCCGTCACGCATGACTGCAATACGGTTGCCCATCGTCATTGCTTCAACTTGGTCGTGAGTGACGTAGACGAATGTTGCATTGAGTCGATGATGCAAAGCAACGAGTTCGGCACGCGTCTCGGCGCGCAACTTGGCATCAAGGTTTGACAAGGGCTCGTCCATGCAGAACACCGCTGGTTGACGAACGATGGCGCGAGCTAGTGCAACGCGTTGACGTTGACCACCCGACAAGGCGCCAGGTCGTCGTTCAAGATAAGGAGTGAGCCCTAATACTTCAGCGGCTTGTTTGGCAGCCTCGGCACGTTCGGCTTTATTGACTCCGCGAACCTTCAGCGGAAATTCAATATTTGCTTGCACCGACTTATGTGGGTACAACGCGTAACTCTGAAAGACCATCGAGACATCGCGATCTTTAGGTTCAACATCGTTGACCATGGTGTCGCCTATCCACACTTCACCAGCGGTTGGGTCTTCGAGCCCAGCGATCGTTCGCAGCAAAGTTGATTTGCCGCAACCCGAAGGGCCGAGAAGGATCATGAAGTCGCGGTCGGCAATGTCTAACGAAACATTGTCGACGGCTTTGACGTCTCCGAAGTGCTTGGATACGCCGACGAGTCGGATGGATGCCACAGGTGCATCGTATTGCATCACACGCGACTAGCGAACCGAGGCACTCGGTTACTCATAAATAATTTCTATTAGTTACCTTTGGTCCACTAAAAGTTTCTTTAGGCCTCGCACGCCGTGAGGTCTGGTCCAAGAACGATGTTGCCTGCGAAGTGTTCTTTCGCGAGTCCAATCCATTCATCTTCTTGGCCCGGTTGAACCGCTGGTACACAGTGCGTCAACATCAGGGTCTTGACGTTGTTGCGAGCTGCGGTTTGGCCAGCCTGAGCAACGGTGCTGTGGTAATCGAGAATGTCCAAGAATCGTTGGCTATTTGGCAGAAGCGTTGCGAGTTGCTTGACCATGTCGTCACGAATCACGGTCTGCACGTAAATGTCAGCATTCAGACACAAATCATCAAGTCCTGCACACGGAATGGTGTCTCCTGCTAACGCAGCGACTTTGCCGTCATGCTCAATGCGGAAACCGATGCTGGGGTTGACAGGACGGTGGTCGGTTGCGTGAGTCGATATCGAGACTTCGCCAATAGTGAAAGTTTCGCCGGCTCCGACTTCAACGACGTCAACGGTGAGCGGACCATTGGCGCGCAGGTCGTCGTGGTGGGCGTGGCGGTACCCCTGATCGAGCGTGAGCATGGTGAGCATGGCGTCAACCACTTGACGGGTTCCGACAGGGCCAACAACTTTGAGCGGAACGTTCACGGGCATCATGATCCAGCGAGTGGTTACGAGGTCATTGAGGTCGGTGATGTGATCGCTATGAAGGTGCGTGATCAAAATGGTGCTGACCATTCCGGGCAGAACGCCCGCGCCGAGCAAACGCATGATGGCGGCGCGACCGCAGTCGATCATGATGTGTTGTTGGCCTGCTTGCACCAAGGTGCACGGACCCGCGCGATTGGGGTCGGGGATAGGACTGCCGGTACCGAGAAGAGTGACTTTCATAGCCTCAGTATGTCACACAAGTGACACCCAAGGTGACACTAAATCAGGTCCAAGTTGCAACCCGAGGATCGCTTGGCTGGACGAGGTGTAAGTGCTCTGGATCGGCAGACCATTCCGGGCGGGGCAAATTGCCCGAGGTCCATTGTTTGGACAATGAACGAACAATGCGTAGAAGTTGTCGGCGTTGAGATTTTGTTTCCGGAACTTTCAGCACACCAATTCCGTGATCTGCATCAATCGTCATCCAAGAGAAGTCTGATGTCAGTGCTTGTGTCAGGAGGGACCAAGCAGTCCATGTTGACCCACACCATGCATACGGAAATACTTCAGGTGCTGAAACGGCGCGAAGGTCGGGATTTCGCGGATGGCAATCATGCACGATCAATATGGCCCCTGAGTGCAAATGTTTGAGGGCTATTTCAATAATTTGAAACGAATCTTCTATCTCATGCCAAGGGTCAACAAATGCAATGTTGAACTTCGTATTCACTGAATTTATTTGGACAGTAAGTTCATCCAGCACGGGGAATTTCGAGAATTGATCGTTGTGCTTCTTCTGAAATTCTGATGCGTAGACATATCGAGAGTGATGGACGAATGCACGAACTGGTAGTGCTTGTGAAAGTGGCACACCTGTAGAGACCGAAACAATCTCTAGTAGTGAACACGCTTTACTATTTGAAAAATTGCCGACAAAAGTATCGGCAGTGAAAATTTCGTAAGACATTAAGCCGAGGCGTTTTCGAGGGCCTGCAGCAACGTGTTCCAGGACAAGATCGCGCACTTGATACGCACCGGGAACTTCACAACACCTTGCAATGCTTCGAGATCGCCCATCTTGACTTCAACAGCGGGAACATCATCGGAATCTTCTTCGATTGACATCATCACCTTGAAGCGATGGATCAAAGCCTGAATTTCAGCAAGTGACTTACCTTTGACAGCCTGGCTCATCATCGAGGCTGAACTCTGCGAAATGCTGCAGCCCTGACCCGAAACCTTGACGTCAACCAAGATGCCATTTTCAACTTGGGCATAGATCGTGATTTCATCGCCACACAGCGGATTATGACCCTCAGCCATCACGGCAGGAGGCGCCAACTCACCACGGTTACGCGGTGTGCGGTAGTGGTCAAGGATGATTTCGCGGTACAGATCTTCTAAGCCGGGCATGGTTTCCTCTCGTGGCTATACACCAAAGATATCGCTTGCACCATCAAGGGCATCAGCCAAAGCGTCAGCATCTGTCTGGTCGTTATATATATAGAAACTGGCTCGGGCGGTGGCGTTGGCCCCGAGCAGCTTCATGAGTGGTTTGGCGCAATGGTGACCGGCGCGAACACAGACGTTCTTTTCATCGAGAATCTGGCTGATGTCGTGGGGGTGAATACCACGGAAAGCAAAGCTCAAAACTGCGCCGCGAATCTCTACGTTGCGAGGCCCGTGAATCACGATGTCGTCACCGTAACGAGCGTTCAAAGTGC
>JBIIMF010000135.1:0-3373 GCA_044338135.1 Ilumatobacteraceae bacterium
GACGTGAAATTTATGTACCGACATCGCTGGCAGGCCGGAGATGTAGTTATTTGGGACAACCGTTCAACGCAACACGTTGCGCTGAACGACTACGCTGGCTTTCGGCGCGAACTGCGACGAACAACGATTGCTGGTGGGCGACCGAAGTGAAAGTTTCCGCCGAGCCAGCACGCTGTGCCTGGGGATCAACGCCGGGGCTGATGTCGCACTATCACGACACCGAATGGGGATTCCCCACAGCCGAAGAATCACGACTCTTTGAAAAGTTATGTCTCGAAGGTTTTCAAAGTGGTCTGTCATGGAGCACGATTCTGAATAAGCGCGAGGACTTTAGGCGTTGTTTCAAAAAGTTCGATATCAATAAGGTCTCCAAGTTCACCCAAACAGATATTGAGCGACTCATGGGGGACGCATCAATCGTTCGGCATCGAGGCAAGATTGAGTCAACGATCAACAATGCTCAACGGTGTCGCGAACTCATCAAAGAATGCGGTTCATTGGGTGCCTATATCTGGCAATTCGAACCCAAAGCCTCAACGCGTCCAAAACGACCGACGGCTGCCGACGTATCGACCTTCATCACCTCGCCCGAGTCCATTGCGTTGTCCAAAGATCTGAAAAAGCGGGGTTGGAGTTTTGTGGGGCCAACAACGATGTATGCATTCATGCAGTCAATGGGCTTGGTGAATGATCACCACGTGGATTGCTTCGTATGGAAGCAAGTGGAGGACGCTCGCCGGTCGTTCGAACGACCACGCACCCCCTAAAACTTCGGCGTCACAGCTGTTTGCCACCCACTTGCTGGGCTGATCTGAGAAACTGTGTCTTGTGAGTGATCAAATCGATACCCGAACTGCGTGGCTTAGCCCAGATTTGCTGGCCTCGGTTCGTGCCAATGTGCCCCTCGTTTATGTGGATGCGATCCCAGTTCGTGTGGACGAATCTGGCCGAGTGACTCAAGTGGGTCTCTTGCTCCGAGTTGCCTCTGACGGATCAATTAGCCGCATGTTGGTATCGGGTCGGGTGTTGTACGGCGAACGGGTTCGTGATGCTCTCATTCGTCATCTCGAAAAAGACCTTGGACCACTGGCTCTGCCGAAGGTGCCTGCCAACCCGGCTCCTTTCACCATTGCGGAGTATTTCCCTGATCCCGATATCAGTGGCTTTGTTGATCCTCGCCACCATGCCGTCAGTTTGGCTTATGTGGTCCCCGTCTCTGGCGATTGCACGCCAACCCAGCAGGCGTTAGACCTGGCCTGGTTCACTCCAACCGAAGCGGCCTCGGCAAAGATCGCAGCCGATATGACAGGAGGGCAAGATCGACTCCTGCGTTTGGGTCTTGCTCACGTCGGCGAGCTTCCGTAAGTAGGTTTTACATTACGGCTCGGTTTTATTTGGCGGTTCGTTTTTTGCGAACTCGGCGGGCAATTTTGCTTGCGCCAAGTTGTGACACCACTTTGGTTTGATCGTCAAGATCAATACTGATGCCATCTGCATCAATATCTTCGGGCTCGCCTGATGCTTCCCAGATAACTGCGCCTTCATCTTTGGGTTTACGACCCAAAACTTTGTCGACTCCGAGCATCGCACTAAAGACAACTGCTCCGATTGTCCCATGACGAGCGCGTGCCCGATCAAGTTGCGTCTGAATTGAGTCGGTCGGATCAATGGGAGCAACCGGTTCAGAGTCGTCGGGGTCTTGCTGGCTCATGCACGAATACCGTATCGGTTTTTCTACAGTATGCCCAGCCATGGGACTTGGGTGATTTATCCTTTGCAAATGGCGATACGTGGAAAAACAAACCACACGGTGGCCGCCATGCGTACCGCTCTAGTAGGACTGCCCACATTGCGATTTGATGCGATGTCAACAATTGGACCAGCTCCTGTTGAACGAAGTGTGATCGAAAGTGTCACTGTGAAAGGCCGCGGAGTATTGGTGCAGTGGGACGACGGAATTGTTTTGTCAACGGCGTTGCGATTCAGCGGTGAGTGGCATCTGTATCGCTCTGATGAAATGTGGCGCAAAGAGACATACCGCGCACGGGTTGTGATTGAGGTTGAAGGTTGGGTCGCAGTTTGTTTTGATGCGCCGATCGTCGAGACATATCGTCAACCCGATCGCAAGCGTCACCCACAATCGGGTGGAGTCGGTCCGAATATTTCTCATTCAAAAACCGATCTATCTGGTTGCACACAAAGACTCCTTGGCTATCGCTACGCCGATGCCATGATCTCGGATGTCTTGATGGACGAGTCGGTCATTAGTGGTTTTGGAAATGTTGCACGAAGCGAAGTGTTGTGGGCAGTCGGATTGAGTCCGTTTGCCAAGATGGCTGATCTTTCGTATGAAGACTGTGTAGTGCTGACTGAGACGGCATCACGCATCGTGCGTAGTGATTTTGAAACTTCGCCTTCGGTATACGGACGCAATGGCCAACAATGCATCCGCTGTCGCGGAACAGTTGAGTTCAAGATCGTCGGCACGGCGCGACGCAATTTGTATTGGTGCGCAGATTGTCAAGGTCGCTTAGATCGTCGATTGATTCCAAACAACTTGTTACAAGGCGATCACACGCCAACTCACCCTGCCGAATTGATCTATTTGTCAGATGCGATTGCTGCTCGCAAACGCCTCACAATCTTTGATGATTTAGACAAACTTGGCTGACTAGTTGGCAGATTTACTGTCTGCTTCAGGCTCGACCCATCATCTTGTCGACAGTGATTTCAACAACGACACGATCTTCGCGAACTTTTGGCTGACGGTAGCGGCCGGCATACGCCTCAACGGCCTTGGCGACGATCTCGGCCTCGGTTCGAAGTTGAACGGTTCCTTCGAGAGTGATCCAACGACCGCGATCAACCTGACTCACAACGGCTCGGCCGCCTTGGGCTGCGTGACGTGCCTTCATTGACTTGGCAAATGTGATGACGCGCACAATGTTGTTGTCGGTGTCAAACGTGAAACCTACTGGCACGACGTGCGGAGAACCATCGGCGCGCAAAGTTGTCAAAGTTGCTAGATGATTTTCAAGCATGAATTCGAGTTGGCTAGGTGTGAGATCAGAAGATTGAAAACTCATATGGCACCCTTACTGAGTTGCGATGGCATCAAGCACATCAAGCTTGGCGGCGCGTCGAGCCGGGAAGATGGCGGCGAATATTCCGACGACGATTGATGCAATCAAAATTGTCACGATGGTATTCGTCGGTACGACCGTCGCTGTAACGAATGAATCAGGCAGCGCGATGGCAACTGCAATTCCTAACGGAATACCAACGACGATTCCGAGTGTCGCACCAAATACCGAAACGATGATGGCTTCCCATCTCACCGAGCGCTTCAAATGTCGACGGCTCATACCAACCG
>JBIIMF010000136.1:0-3346 GCA_044338135.1 Ilumatobacteraceae bacterium
AAGGCCGCCCTGACTGCTACTGAACGCGCCAACTTGCATACCTACGGATATGGGGTGAAGGCATTTGGCCTCTCCATGATCGAAGCAGCAATCACAATTAGCCAGGGCAAAGTACCTACCGAGGTGATGGCGCAGTTGCTTCAAAATGTTCGCGATCTTCTGCTAGCACCGGTCCGACTTCTTGACGGTGTGCCAGAAGTTTTACACGAGCTGTTTCAAGAGCATCGCTTAATCATGATTACCAAGGGCGACCTAGTCCATCAAACTCGCAAGGTCACAACCAGCGGTCTTGATCATCTGTTTGACCACGTTGAGATCGTTTTAGAAAAAGATGTCGCAACGTACACAAAAGTTTTCCAAGATATTTCGGTTGATCCGCAACGCGTATGCATGGTGGGGAATTCGGTCAAGAGTGACATTTTGCCAATTCTTGAATTAGGCGGGCATGCAGTCCACATCCCGTATCACTTCTTGTGGGAACTTGAACATGCCGAACATCCGCCGATGAGCCTGCGCTTTGGTGAATTGAAAAATATCAATGAACTACCTGCATGGATACACCAATTATCTTGAAGAACCTAGTTTGTCTCAAAACCTTGGCACACTGAGGAGGCCATGTTGTTTCATTTCATTTCAACTCTGACCCCAACGCCCGATCAGCCAACGACGGCACGTGAGGCAATTTCACAGCCGCTACTTGTCGTTATCATCATTGTTGGTGCATTTATTGTGACGCGCCTTTCACATGTGGTGATTCGGCGATTGGTGCGGTATGTCGCCCAACGCAGCATTTCTCGCCCATCACAGTGGTGGCGTACTCGCGCTCGCTATCAAGAACTTGAACAAGGTGAAGTGGGCGAAAATCGTCGCCGTCAACGCGTGGACGCTGTATCGCGTATGTTGCATCACCTTTTGGCCGTTGTGATTTGGGTCAGCGTGCTGATTGCGATCTTCCATATTCTCGAACTCAACGGACCTTTGGTTTTGTCAAGCGCCGGTTTCTTGGGTGCAGGTATCGCCTACGGCGCGTCGCAAAAAGTTAATGACTATTTGACCGGCTTGTCCGTTCTCATTGAAGATCGATACGGGGTTGGCGACGAAGTCGAAATCAGCACTGCTTTCCCCAATGGTGTCCGGGGAATAGTCGATCACATTGGCTTAGTTTCGACTCGCGTTCGTGATGGTTACAGCACAGTCCACCTCCCGCACTCGGCATTGATCGCGGTACGAAATATCAGCCAAGAACCCGTTGCTACGAAGCTTGCTATTCATCTGCCGATTGATGCTGAGCGGGAAGAGGCGGCCCTCAAAGCGGCCGAAACTATCCGCGAACTGGCAGGCTCCGAGCACCTCACCGAGGTACTTCTGGTTGACGACATCACCACGGCGACACCGATTGCCGGGGTTGATCAAATTGAGCTCAATATCCGAACTTCGCGACCCTTGACCGCAGCCGAGCGTGAGAACCTGGTGCGCCGGACCGAGGAACGACTTTCCGCGCAGGACTCTTAACGAAGGCTTCGCGACGGAGTAGTGTCCGTATTGTCTGATTCTTGGACAATAGATATTGGGGGCAATATGACGAAGTATGAACCAACGTTCGCGTCGCTATCGCAGCACGAAGTTCCGGAATGGTTTCAAGATGCCAAGTTCGGCATTTTCTCGCACTGGACCGTGGGGTCGGTCCCGGCCTTTGCACCATTAGGTAAAGACCCATTCACTCTTGCTCGAGAAGAAGGCGAAGAAATGGCCTTCAGCCACACGCCGTATGCCGAGTGGTATCAGAACTCAATAAATATTCCTGGTTCGCCCGCCGCACTTCATCATGAAAAAGTGTGGGGCAATTGCGACTATTCAACTTTCGTCAATATCTTTCTCGAAGCCGCCAAAGGTTGGGATTCGAAACGCTGGGAGCAATTACTCGCAGCATCGGGAGCCAAGTATTGCGTCATGGTGACCAAGCACCACGACGGTGTCTTGATGTGGCCATCTGAAACACCTAACCCAACTCATGGCGAAAAATGGTCGTCACAACGCGATCTTGTTCAAGAGTGCGCTGACGCTGCTCGCAATGCAGGTTTGCGTTTCGGCGTGTATTACTCCGGAGGCATCGACTGGACCTTCCAGGGTCTCGGCATTAAGAGTTGGGCCACGTTGTACGGCGCAATTCCGCAAGACGATACGTATCACGCGTATGCCGAGGCGCACTGGCATGAATTGATTCGTAAGTACAACCCGGATGTTTTGTGGAACGACATTGGTTATCCACGATTCGGTGAAGGTGCCGCACAACTCATGGCTGATTTCTATAACGGAAATCCTGAAGGAGTCGTGAACGATCGCTTTGACTTCATTGGTGTTATGCAGGGAACAAGTCATGCCGACTTTGGAACTCCTGAATACACAACTGAAGCTGCCGGACCGAAGAAGATGTACGAAGTCACTCGCGGAATCGGAACAAGTTTCGGTTACACACAAGATGAAGACGACACGACGTACTTGTCAATCCCCGCACTCATCACGATGTTCGTCAACATTGTGGCCGATGGTGGAAACCTGTTGCTCAACTATGGGGCAATGCCAGGCGGTGAAATTCCGTGGGCTCAACAATTGCGTTTGCTGGCGATGGGTCAGTGGCTATCAGTCAATGGTGATGCGATCTACGGCAGTCGACCCCACGAGGTCTCAACGTTGTCAACCGACGAAGGACTCGTGGTGCGTTTGACCAAGGGTGCAGATGGCGCGACTTACGCCATGGTTATTGGTCGTCCGTCAACAGCGAATATCACAATTGACGGATTGCCAAAGGGTGATGTGAAGTTGCTCGGCCATCACGCGCAACTGAAGCGCGATGGCAACACAGTGACTTTGCCCAATCGGCCAGACGATACTCCGGTCTACACCTTGCGCATTAGTTGACGAATTAGCGACCAGACTTCACATCAAGCCAGTCGCCCGTTCGCAATTCAATGAATTGCGTTTGAGAACCGACTAATTGATTATGGGTCTGGGCATTACCACCCGCCACGTAGTACAGGGCCTTTTGCCAAAGCCTCATATCGCGTCGTGGTTGAGTGGCGGTCGCAACCAATGCTCGAGCGTTTGCGACTTTGGCTGCTTGGGCTGATTTCTTTGGCCCAGCCGTCACCGGCAACACAACAGCGACGACCGATTGAGTTGGTAGAACCACAACATCAACATCGCCCAATTGTTGAGCGGTTTCCTTTGTGGGCTGATGCGGCTCAATCCAAACGCGACCGGCCGAATTGTTCTCTGCATCAATTGCTTCAAAAAGATATCCAACGGCGATGAGCCCAAGCGGCAAACCGGTTTGAGTGACTGTGAT
>JBIIMF010000040.1:0-11584 GCA_044338135.1 Ilumatobacteraceae bacterium
GCGAGCTGACAGTTTCGTTTACTTCACAGGTTTTCGTCGATAACACCATTGAGGACGACGAAGACATCATTGTCGCGATGACGACGCAGTTTGGCAATGACCCGACTTATGCACTTGGCAATACCAACCAGGTCCGGGTCGTGATCACAGCGAACGGCTCAGAACTTCGACCATTGTTGACCGTCAAGGCCAGTAGCGAGACGATCGGAGAGGGCTCAACCGTCACTTTTACGGTTCGGACATCGGTCAAATCAAATCGCGATATCCAATTCAATGTCACTTTGTCTGGCAGCGCCAGCCAAGATGTCGATTTCTTGACGCCTAATCGAGATAGTTACTCAATCAATGCTGGTAGTTACAGCGTCGACGTTCAGATCCAGATTCGCCGCGATAACACGGTCGAACCTGACGAGTCTCTCATTTTCACCCTGAATAGCGACACACCACCCGCAGGCAAAACCGATCGATACTTCTTAGGCGATCCCACCGTTGCCGAAGTAACGATTGAAAGTGACGATCTACCTGAATTGTCACTCGTCGGTGGTGGAACCGTCGCTGAAGGTCGCACGGCTTCATTC
The DNA here is from genome assembly GCA_044338135.1 of Ilumatobacteraceae bacterium. Taxonomy (GTDB): domain Bacteria; phylum Actinomycetota; class Acidimicrobiia; order Acidimicrobiales; family Ilumatobacteraceae; genus Casp-actino8. Next base: position 579 of record JBIIMF010000040.1, read on the forward strand.
CGAATCGTCGCTGATGCTCCAGTCACCAAAGACACCTCAGTGAATTATCAACTTTCTGGTACCGCACAAAACGGCGCCGACTATCGGGCTTTGAGTGGCACAGTCATTATGAAGGCTGGTTCAAGTAGTGTCACAGTTCCGATCAATGTCATCAATGACGATGTGATCTTTAAGCCTTCAGACATGCTTGTCGCTGACTGGCCAGCTCGTATCGGCAAAGTTGAAGTTGATGAAGGTGAATTTGTTTTACAAGGCAACGTTGTACTGAGCCTGACCGAACCACAATTCACCATCACGATGAAGGTCAGCCCAACCGACCGCGCCGAATTAGAAGTTGGTCAAGCAGTCTCAGTCGACTTGAAAGTAGGCGGTCAGATTCTTCCCGGAGTGATTTCTGAACTCAATGACAGCGCCAACGTCGGTGCAGGAGGCGAAGAGTTGTATGAAGGCACAGTGACCGTCACCGGAGATTTCAGTGCAGTCGACGGCGCGACGGTTTCGATTGATGTCACTCTCGCCGAGGCCCTACAGGTCCTGGCAGTGCCCGTCGCTGCGGTGCTTCGTTCATCTGATGGCGATGAGGTTCGTATCGTGAATGACGCTGGCACTATCAATCGGATCAAAGTCACCATCGGTTTGATTGACGGCGAATGGGTGGAGATCAAGGATGGTCTGAAGGGCGACGAATTAGTAGTCGTCGATATTGCTGCGGGCAATGTTGCCTCTCCGGCTTGATCTGAACACATGAACACATGAACACCTTGTCTTCAAACCAGCCGTTAGAAGCACCGACGCTTATGGAGCTCAGTCATGTCTCTCGGGTCTACGGAACAGGGGAGGCTGCAGTTTGGGCATTGCGAGATGTATCACTCGTCATTCGTGCTGGAGACTTCGTTTCCATTGTGGGTCCGTCAGGATCGGGCAAGTCCACCATGCTGGGTTTGCTCGGATGTCTTGATGTTCCAACCGAAGGCACAATTACCGTTGGCGACGAAGAAGTCACCCGCCTCGCTGATGCAGCTCGAACCCGAGTTCGTGGAAGAAGTATCGGTTTCGTTTTTCAACAATTCCATTTGATTCCTCATCTGGACGCTTTAGGAAATGTCGAGACAGCACTGTTATACCGTTCCCTCAAACCTGCCGAACGGCGTGAGCGAGCAATGGCATCTCTTGAACAGGTGGGTCTTGGTCGGCGCGCCGATCACCGCCCAGTTCAGTTGTCGGGTGGCGAACAACAGCGTGTTGCTCTCGCTCGGGCTCTCGTGACTGAACCAAAGATTCTTTTGGCCGACGAACCTACCGGCGCACTAGATACCAAGAATGCCGCAAACGTGATGGAAATTCTGTCGGGACTGCGATCATCCGAACGCGCCGTCGTCATCGTGACCCACGATACGAATATCGCCAATTCGGCGGCGCGCAAAATATCAATGCTTGATGGTGGCATTGTCTCCGATGAGGACCTGCGACCATGAGCACTTTCAAAGACCTTGTCCGTGTTGCATTCACTGGGCTTCTCGCTCGTAAAGTTCGTACTCTTTTATTGCTTCTTGGTCCCATGATCGGAGTTGCAGCAATCATCGCCTCGGTTGGTCTGACCGACTCGGCGAAAGGCGACCTCAAACAAAAAGTTGCCAAACTCGGAACGAACCTGATTGAAGCATCCGCTTCAAGTTCTTTCGGCGGACAGAATCCAACCCTTCCTACCGACGCTGTTGAACGCGCGATGACTGTCTACACAGTTGAGAAAGTTTCTGCTGTCGTTGAACTTTCGAATATCGTGGTCAGTCCATACGAGGAAGCAACCGAGAAGTTTGAGACAGTTCCTATTCCGGTTCTCGGAACCGACAGTAATTTGCCCGAAGTTTTGCAAGTTGACTTGGTATCGGGACGCTGGATCAATCAGTTCGATGAAGAGAGCAGAGTTCGGGCCGCTGTCATCGGCGTCGGCTTAGCCCGCGAATTCGATGTCTTGCCAGGGGAGAACCGCACAATTGAGTTAAACGGAATTGCGTACGGCGTCGTCGGCATTCTGAATTCAGTCGAACTAGAGCCTGGGTTCGACAACGCCGTTTTCATTTCGTTCGCGCGAGCCGAATTAGATTTTCTCGACGATGACGTCGAACCCAACAAGATGTACGTGCGTTGTGCAGAGGGAACCGAAGCCGAAACTGCTGAGGCTCTCAAGATAGCAGTAAATTTAGGCGGACCTCAAGAGATCACGACAGACATCAAGAGTGAGGCACTCGAGTTGGCTGCTCAAAGCGACCGCCAATTGCAAATGATTGTTATTTCAATGGGACTCCTCGCGATCATTGTTGGCGGACTTGGTATCGCCAACGTGATGTCAATTTCAGTCATTCAACGCTCGGCCGAAATCGGTATTCGTCGCGCCCTTGGCCACACCCGAAACATCATTGCAATCCAGTTTCTTTTCGAAGCGATAGTGGTGGGTGTGATCGGCGGAATACTCGGAGTGCTTTTGGGAATGTTGGCAATATTTGTTGGTGCGTCAATCGCCGGATGGGTCTTCGTGATGGCCTCTTGGTTGGCACCTGCCGGAATTGTTCTGGCAATTACTATTTCAATTCTTGCCGGTCTTTATCCAGCCCGTCGCGCTGCCGCACTTGAACCGCTTGAGACCTTACGACTGGGCTAATTCAGATTGCCGCTCCCAGAAGAAAACTTTAGGAGTAAATGTCAAATAGCTCGTTGATGGCTTTGATTTGTCCGCCACTTGTACTGGACATCACTGCAATCGGCTCAACGCCGATGTCGTACCATCTCTGCAATCCATCGCGAACTTCATTGGCGGTTCCATACAAAGTGCAATCAGACAGCCAAGCATCACTCATAAATTTTGAATGATCATCGCGATTTCCCGATGCGATGGCGTTCTCGATTGCTTCCATCTCTTCGACATAACCTGCTGCCTTCCAATAATTGCGATAATTCGGAAGACGTACATACACCGACATGGTCTTTCGATTCACCGCAGCGGCTGCTTCTCGGTCGTCGCTAATCACCGTCGGAATCATGTTCGCAAGATGGAACCCTTCACTCACCTTGCTCGCCGGGACACGTTGAACCTGTTGGACCGTGTTGCGATAACTGGCATTAGCCCAAAGTGCGCCTTCGCTTATTTCAGTGGCCAACGCCAACATTCGGTCACGAAGTGCCGCAAGATGAATCGGAGGCAGAGGTCCACCAAACTTCTCCTGTTTCCGCAGCGCTTCAACGAAAGCGCTCATGTCAGACAATGGCGGTCCCATTTCGACACCGAGACGTTTCACCATTGCTTCGTGGCTCACCCCGAGCCCTAATGCGAACCTTCCACCTGACACTTCGCCAATGTGACTGGCAATAGAACCAATCTCGGCTGCGGAGGTTCCATAGATGCCCTGAATCGCCGTGTAGAAGCGCAAACTCTGAGTCACATGGGCGAGGCTCACACACAGCCCAAATGCATTACCTAGGGTCGGACAGGCCAAAGCCGGAAAACCCCGTCGTTCTGCCTCAGAAGCCAGTTCAAGAATTTGCAGTCGTTTAGTCGGTGAAGCGACGATCGATAAAGCGGGAAGCGTCATGTCTTGAAGTTAGCCGAACACCGACGACCGATCAGATCTCGCTAGTTTGAAGGGGTCATGCCAGTATCTCGTGAAACCGATCCCGTCGATTCTGAATCGCGGCTGCGTATAGGCCTGCTGTGCCCCTACAGCTTGACGACGCCTGGGGGAGTTCAAGGCCAAGTCATGGGCCTCGCTCGAGCCTTACGCAAAATGGGTCATGAGGTTCGTGTTCTCGGACCCTGCGACGGAGCTCCACCAGACACTTTTGTCACGCCAATTGGCGAGTCATTACCAACAGTTGCCAATGGCTCGATAGCACCTCTTGCTCCTGACCCCTCTGCTGCGTTGCGCACAATCAGGGTATTGCGCGATGAACAGTTTGATGTTTTGCATATCCATGAACCATTGACACCAGGTGCAAGTATCACTGCGCTGGTCATGCGAACCGCACCAATAGTCGCCACGTTTCACGCTGCCGGAGAAAGCCTGAGTTATAAGTATTTGAGCGCGCCGCTTAAAGGTTTTGCGAGTGCCATTGATCATCGGGTCGCAGTTTCAAAAGATGCCGTGCTTTTAGCGCAACGTTATATCGGCGGCGACTATCAGATTTTGCCTAATGGGGTAGAACTCGATCGATTCATTGCCAGTTCTCAGAACGCAAGCATCACTCACGGCGATTCAAGTTTGATTCGACGATCAATTTTTTTCTGTGGTCGTCATGAGCCCCGCAAAGGTCTTGAAGTACTTTTGCAAGCTCACGCAACGTTGCCCGACAATGTTGATTTGTGGATCGCTTCAGAAGGTCCAGAGACCGAACGACTTAAGCGCGAATGGGCTGGCGATTCTCGAATTATGTGGCTCGGGCGCATCAGCGATGCCGAGAAAGCGAAACGTTTATCTCAAGCCGATGTCTTTTGTGCGCCATCCTTAGGTGGAGAGAGTTTCGGCGTCGTTCTCATTGAGGCGATGGCTGCTGCCACACCAATAGTGGCAAGCGCCCTTGACGGCTACATGAACGTCGCCACTCACGAGATTGACGCGTTACTCGTAGAGCCCAACGATCCTGCGGCTCTCGAGGTGGCTCTTCGGCGCATCCTTCTTGATCAAGAACTTGCTCACCGGCTTGTTCATCGAGGCCAAGAGCGCGCCACCGGATTTTCGATGGTTCAACTTGCATCGACCTATGTCGACATTTATCGACGAGTCATTGCAGAATCCCAAAATCGGCCCAGTCGTCGACAAAGGATCCGCAGTTTCCTTGATCGAGAACACCGCCGGACCCGTTAACCCGCGTCATCGGTAAACATTGACCGACTCGACAGCATTTTTGAACATATGATGAGCGCATGACTTTCATTATTCTTGCCGTCGTCGCCCTTCTGGTCGTCTTGTTCGTTGTGTTGTACAACGGCCTTGTTCGTAGCCGCAACCAAGTTGACAACGCATGGTCGCAAGTCGATGTTCAACTCAAGCGCCGACTTGATCTCGTTCCGAATTTGGTTGAAACAGTCAAGGGTTATGCAGCCCATGAAAGAGCCACCCTTGAGGCGGTCATTAATGCCCGTAACGCCGCAATGGCGGCTGGACCTGGTCCCGTCGCTCAAGGACAAGCCGACAACGCTCTCACTGGCGCTTTGCGTCAACTGTTTGCTCTGTCAGAGGCGTACCCCGATCTGAAGGCCAACCAAAACTTCTTAGCGCTACAAGAAGAACTGACGTCTACCGAAAGTCGTGTTGCTTACGCCCGACAGTTCTACAACGATTCAGTACTTGAATACCACAACAAGCTGGACACGTTTCCGACGTTACTCATCGCCAAGATGGGCAATTTCCCACATCGTGAATTCTTTGAAGCCGAAGATGAAGCACGCACAGTTCCCACAGTTAAGTTTTAATCCTCGTGTATCAACAGATTGCTTCTAACAAGCGTCGCAGTATTGCGCTGATCTTTGGGTTTGTCGTTCTTGTTGTTCTCGTCGGAGTTGCTATTGGGTATCTCATCGGCGGTGGACCGACTGCGAGCGTCATCGCTTTAGTTATCGCTGGCGTCATGGCATTTACGTCGTATTGGAAGTCGGACTCAATTGCACTCAAAGTGAGCCGAGCAGTTCCGGCCGATCCAGCGACATATCAACGCCTACATAACCTCGTGGAAGGTCTGTGTATCGCCGGAGGCCTACCAAAACCCAAGGTCTACATCATCAATGATCCGGCACCTAACGCCTTTGCTACGGGTCGCAATCCTCAGCATGCTGCTATTGCCGTGACAACAGGTTTGCTGGAAAAGATGAATCGAGTTGAACTCGAGGGCGTCGTCGCCCACGAACTCTCACATATTCGAAACTACGACATTTTGGTTTCCACAATTGCAGTCACCCTGGTTGGATCTATCGCCATCATGACCGATCTCGGAATCCGCATGTTGTGGTGGAATGGCGGCCGAACTTCTCGAGAAGGCGACCGCAGTAATGGGAGCAATCCGCTCGCCCTCTTTGGTTTTGTGCTGTTGATCTTGGCGCCATTCATCGCCAAAGCAATGCAAGCTGCCGTGAGTCGCAAGCGCGAATCTCTCGCCGATGTGTCGGCGTGCCAGATGACCAGGTACCCGCCTGGATTGATTTCTGCTTTAGAAAAGTTGCGTGATGACACGACAGCGACACACTCTGCCTCAATGGCAACGGCACATATGTGGATTGAGCAACCTTTATCTGGGGTAAGTGACGGAGGGAAACTCGGTTTCTTCCATCGCATGTTCAACACTCATCCACCACTTGACGATCGAATTGCGTTATTAAAAGAACTGTGAAAATTTCTCAGAAACGACGTTTTGCTTTTTCGATCGCCCTCGCTGGAATTGCGTTGGCCGCTTGTGGTGGCGGGGGAGGCTCATCCGAGTCAACGACTACATCAGTGGCGCCGACCACTGTTGCCACAACCGAAGCCCCGACAACGGCGCCCGAGACGACCACAACTATTCCCGTGCCACGGATGCCTCTAACAGGCCAACCTGTCGTCGACGAAGCCATCGCAGTTCGTCCGGCGATTGCTGCCAAGATCGATAACCATCCCGGTTCGCGCCCGCAAACTGGTCTCAACGAAGCCGACATCGTGTATGAAGAGAATGTCGAGAAGTGGACGCGGTTTGCCGCTGTTTTTCATTCGCAGGGTGCAGATCCCGTCGGCCCAATTCGTTCGGGTCGCTCGCAGGACATCAATATCCTGACGTCATTGAATCGACCACTCTTCCTCTGGAGTGGTGGCAATGCTGCGGTGACCAGTCTGATTCAAAAGTCCCCACTCATCAATATGAGCGCTTCCGCTGCAAGCAAGGGTGGGGGATTCTTCCGTTCGACGGACAAGAAAGCCCCACACAACTTGTTCTCCAAAACCAGCAATATCTGGGCTCTTGACGCCGGTCGTGGCGGTACACCACCCCCGCAATTCAGTTATCGCACCGACGGTTCTGCTCCTAGTGGCGCACCAACTGCCGGTTTGAAATTGACCATGGACGGCAATATGAAAACAGCTTGGCAATGGGACGCTGCCTTGATGAAGTTTGTTCGTTTTCATGATGCCAAACCCCATGTCGACAGTAACGGTGTTCAAATCAACATGGACAACGTCGTAGTGATTGTGTGCGAATACAAGTTCAGCCAGGCTGACAAGAACAGTCCCGAAGCACAGACAGTCGGAACGGGTGTCGCTTGGCTGTTCACGCAGGGAACTTGGACCGAAGGAACTTGGAGTCGCGCCGACAATCTTTCGCCATGGACATTGACCGACTCATCTGGTGAGCCCATGTTGTTGTCCCCAGGTCGTACTTGGGTCGAACTCGCCCGCGATAAGCAGGCTGTGGGTGTGCCCGCCGGTTCGTCAGTGGCTGACACACCCTGGCCCTAGTCAGCACCTATCACTCGTCGCTAAGTGACCAATATCAAGATCTGCAAGAGGATTCTGCGCCTGTTCGAGGTCTCACTTAGTCCGGATCACGGTTAGCCTGACCCCATGTCTTCCCCCTCAAACAATGCTCAAGTTGGCTCTTTCCCTGTCAAGCGTGGTCTTGCCGAGATGCTGAAGGGCGGAGTCATCATGGACGTTGTGACTCCTGGGCAAGCCAAGATTGCTGAAGATGCCGGCGCATGCGCAGTCATGGCACTCGAGCGAGTTCCTGCTGACATTCGTAAAGATGGCGGAGTCGCCCGAATGAGCGACCCTGACATGATTGAAGGTATTAAGGCTGCAGTCACGATTCCAGTGATGGCCAAAGCGAGAATCGGTCATTTTGTTGAGGCCCAAATTTTGCAGGCGCTTGGCGTCGACTTCATCGATGAGAGTGAAGTTCTCACACCAGCCGACGAAGCACACCACATCGACAAATACAAGTTCACAACTCCGTTCGTCTGCGGTGCAACCAACTTGGGTGAAGCGCTACGACGAATCAGCGAGGGAGCGGCACTCATTCGTTCAAAGGGCGAAGCCGGAACCGGAAACGTTGTTGAAGCTGTTCGGCACCTGCGCTCAATTCTTGGCGATATCAAGAAGATTGGTTCAGCAGATTCGGCTGAACTTTTCGAGTGGGCCAAGCGTCTCCAGGCTCCGCTGTCATTGGTCCAAGAGATCGCTGAGACCGGCAAACTTCCTGTGCCGCTTTTCTGTGCTGGAGGATTAGCCACTCCGGCCGACGCTGCGTTGGCGATGCAACTCGGTGCAGAATCGGTTTTTGTCGGTTCGGGTATCTTTAAGAGCGACAACCCTGCGGCTCGCGCCAAAGCAATCGTCGAAGCAACGACCCATTACTTGGATGCCAAAGTTTTGGCCAAGGTCAGCGCCGGTCTCGGAGCGCCTATGACGGGTATTGGCATGGACGAAATCAATCAGCGTTACGCCGAACGCGGCTGGTGAACGGTTCTGTCTAAATGAGGCCCCCAGGTGAACCCTCGCGTGTTAGTCGGTGTACTCGCGCTCCAAGGAGCGTTTGACGCGCACGTTAAACGTCTCACCGAACTTGGTCTTGAGTCTCGTTTGGTGAAAGATATTTCCGACCTTGATGACCTCGACGGAATCATCTTGCCGGGCGGTGAGAGCACAACTATGAGCAACCTCTTAGTTGCATCGGGTCTTGGTACGGAACTTGCTCGTCGTCTTCATGACGATCTTCCAGTTTTCGGAACATGTGCCGGCATGATCATGATGGCTCGAACTATTCAAGATGGCCGACCAGATCAGATTTCGTTAAACGCCATGGATATTCAGGTTCGACGCAATGGCTACGGACGCCAGAACGATTCTTTTGAACAAGACATCTCAGTTACGTCTCTTGATTCTCCCTTTCATGCACTTTTCATCCGTGCGCCGATTATCGAATCAATCGGCGATGGTGTCGAAGTCCTAGCATCGGTTAATGAACACCCAGTGCTTGTTCGTCAAGCAAATGCTCTCGCCAGTTCTTTCCACCCCGAACTCGTGTCAGACTTACGGGTACACGAGATTTTTCTTTCCATGATTCACGATTCAGAAACAACGAGCAAGAGGTAGACCATGTCCGGACATTCCAAATGGGCGACAATCAAACATAAAAAAGGCGCAGCCGACAAAGCTCGCGGAAAGTTGTTCGCCAAAATCGCTCGTCAGATTGAAGTAGCAGCGCGTGAAGGCGGAGGAGACATCAACTCAAACGCCACATTGCGTACCGTCATACAAAAAGCTAAGGCCGCTCAAATGACGAACGACGCAATTGACCGCGCAGTAAAAAGAGGTTCTGGCGAAGCTCAAGGTGAAAACTACGAATCAATCACCTATGAGGGTTATGCCCCTGGTGGAGTTGCCATGTTGGTTGACACGCTCACCAACAATCGCAACCGCACCGGTGCCGACGTTCGAAACATCTTTTCTAAGTTGGGTGGCGCCATGGCCGAGCCGGGAGCGGTTGGCTGGCAGTTCAGTCGACGCGGAGTCATTTACGTCGGAGGAACCACGAGCGAAGATGACATTATGTTGCTTGCTCTCGATGCAGGCGCAGACGACATCAGTCGCGATGGTTCATCGTGGAAGATTTTGAGTGAACCGAATGCCGTGTACGACGTAAAAACCGCGCTCGAAGCTGCCGGCATTGAGGTCTTGTCGGCCGAGTCAACCATGGTGTCTTCAACAATCATTGATGTCACCGACGCTGAAACCGCGGCTAAAATCATGAAAGTCATGGATGCGCTCGAAGACAACGACGACGTCCAAGATGTTTACGCCAATTTTGATATCAGCGATGAGATTATGGAGTCACTCGGATGAGCATTTCAGTAGGAGATACCGCACCCAACTTTTCACTTCCGGGTACGGCCAACAAGTCGTATGCGTTGAATGATTACTCGGGTAAGCCAGTTGTACTCGTTTTTTACCCAGGTGATGACACACCGGTGTGCACCAAACAACTCAACACTTATAACAACGAGCTTGCAGAATTTGAGCAGCTCGATGCACAAGTTCTCGCAATTTCAGCCCAAGACGTGTCAAGCCACGAAGACTTTTCGGGTAAGCATGGGTTCAAATTTCCGTTGTTGGCAGATGTCAACAAAGAAGTCGCCGCCCTTTACGGAACTCTTGGACCACTCGGCTTCCCGCGCCGCAGCGTTTTCGTCGTCGACCGTCAAGGCAAGATCGTGTACGCGCATCGCGCGCTAGCGGGCCTGACCTTCCGATCGGTTGACGACATCACTGCCGCCATTAAAAAATGCTGAATACCGTTACAGATTTAGCCGTCTATTTGCTGACCAATACAGGGACCTTCTCCACAGACGTTCAGCAATTGCCCACCCAGTAAATAGCCAAGAGCCTGTACCAGCACGAGCGGCTCGTCGCTGCCTGCCCCATGTGGATCTCGTCCGTACTCCGGATCGGTGGGTATAGCCGCTCCAACCGGTGGGGCAGGAGTTCCGTAGTCCCAAATGACCAACGCTGATCCAGCAAAGGGATAACCATCAATCGGATCAATTCCCCAAAACGGAGTCTTTGACAAGCTGCGACCATCTTTCAGCGCAGGTGTAGCTATTTTGGCTTGAATGGTGCGAGCGAAAACTTCTGTCGCGACGTTGGCAACTTGATGATCACCAAATGCTTGAACCAAGAGCACATTCTTGGCTTCAAGTCCGGGATAAGGATCAGTCGTGAGATGTTGAGCGTAGCCACCATTTTCACCGCGATCCCACAAAAGTTGCACCAATGCGAGGGCCAACAATCGATCTTCGCTTCTCGTATATGCCTTGTCAAAGATCACTTGGAACTCGGGCCAATCGCTCGACCGCGGCAAAAGAAGTGAATAGTTCATGGCGGGAACACCCAAGACAGCACGACTCCATTCGGAAGATATTGCAGACGCTGCGCCGCCCAATATTCCGCCTTGACTGTTTCCGACAAAAACAGTTGCATCAGCTTTCAAGATGGGTG
>JBIIMF010000137.1:0-3297 GCA_044338135.1 Ilumatobacteraceae bacterium
ACCCAATAGGCATGAGCACATTGACCAAGATGTTGTCGGCTGCGCCCTCGAGGGCGAGCGATCGCGCCAAGCCAATCAGACCCGCTTTGGCCATTGAATATGCCGGCATGCCCAACGACCCGATGGCAGCGCTCGATGAGGTCATCAAAATTCGACCGAATCGTTGCTGACGAAAATGAGCCCAAGCAGCCCGAGACACGTTGTACGAACCGACCAAGTGGGTCGAAATAATGGTGGCGACTTGTTGATCGGTTGTTTGTTCAATCGTGCCGGTCGGTCCACCACGGCCAGCGTTGTTGAGCACGATATGGAGGGCTCCGAATTCATCAAGGGCCGTTTTGATGATGGCGCTCGCCGCGTCAGGTTCGGCAACTGAATGGGTATCTGGGATAGCGATCCCGCCGCGCTGAACGATGTCGTTGGCGGTCGCGGTGGCGTGTTCGGATGACGAATCGTTGACAACGACTTTGGCTCCGCGTGCCGCGAGGAACAGTGCGTGTTCACGACCAAGACCGCGTCCAGCTCCGGTAACTATTGCGACTCGATCATTGAATTGAATGAGTGATTCAGCCATGCCGCCACCGTACAGTTCAGAGCATGGCTGATCTACGAGCGAGCAACTTGCCCAGTGTCGTGCCAAGAACCGTCCCCAGAGTGATCATGGTGACCGGTGCGAGTCGTGGAATCGGTCGAGCGATTGCGCTGGCACTTGCTGCGCAGGGACATTCGTTGATCTTGACGGCTCGATCGGTTGATGGCGGTGCAAAGTTTTCCGGAACCTCGATGAATGATCCGTTGACCGGAATTGATTTATCTGGTTCGGTTGCAGACGTGGCGCAAGCGTGTCAGGTGCTTGGATCACGTGCACTTGCCATACCAATGGATCTCACAGTTGAATCAAGTGTGCTTGAAGCCGCCGAAACAGCGCTCTCCGAATTTGGCGTCGTTGACACTTTGGTATCGAATGCGATCTATCAAGGTCCAGGAGTCAATGATTGGTTGCAAGATCTCCCGATCGAGAATTTGCGACGGGTCATTGAAGGCGATGCCATCGCACCAATGATTATGTTGAGAAAGTTTCTACCCGGAATGTTGACGAGCGAGCGCGGTGTATTTATTCATCTCACATCGGGGGCGGCTTCACTTGTGCCGAAAAAGCCCGCAGGAGAAGGCGGTTGGGGAGTTGCATATGCGATGGCTAAAGGTGCCGCGCATCGTATTGCGGGTGTGATGCATGCCGAGTATTCGCCACAAGGATTCCGGGCGTACAGCTTGAATCCGGGTCATGTGACAACTGAAGTCATGGCGTTGCGTGCGCAACGCGAAGGTCGTGAAGTGACTGGGAATGGTCCAGAAGATGTTGCTGTCGCTGCGCAATGGTTGATTGACGGAAGTACTGAAGCTGCTGAACTTTCAGGACAAGAAGTCGTTTCACGTGATGTGATTCAGCGACTTCGCAGTTCTTGAATTGCCTTGCTGAGCAAATGATCATTTGAATCATCGGGTGGCGCGGCAATAAGAATTCCGGTGACCAAATCTCCGAACCATGAGCGGGCGACATTGGGAAGTTCGTCATAGGTTGCTTGGGGTACGAGCGTGTCAAGAACTTCATCGGTGACGAGAGTTGCCAGATCGCCCCATCGTTGTTCGCGAATAAGAGCACGCAATTGCGGTGCTAATTCACTCCACCCGAACAATTCAAGAGTTCGTTCGTATGCGGGAGTTGAATAAAGAAAGGCTAAGAGTCGCCGATTGTGCTCTCGTCGTTCGTCGAGGTCACTTTGAGTTTTGCCAAGTATCCATTGAGTGCCGACGACAAGCTCAAGTTCTGAAAGTACGCGCCCTGATGCATCTGCACCAACTTGTAAACCAGGTCGACACAACTCTCGCAAGTATCGCGGATGACTGTTTGTCGGGTGCGTCACAAAGCCATCAGCAATTTGGCCGGCAAGTTCGACCAACTTTTTGTTGACCCCACCCATCCAAATATTTGGGCGATTCACGTGCTCGGGTAGTGGGTCTGGTGTGAAATTCGGAGTCAACAGATTGAGCGTGTAGTGCTCGCTGCTGTAATCAAGTTTTTCAAGTCCATCAAAAGCCCGCCAGCACGCGCGAACTGCTCCGATGTGATCACGTAAGCGTCCGGTTGGATCATCAAACTGGGCGCCGAACCTTCGTTCAATGTGTGGTCGAATTTGGGTTCCGAGACCGAGTTGGAAACGCCCGTCAGAAAGCGCTGCTAAATCCCATGCTGAATACGCGATTGCCATAGGACTACGTACAAGGGCCAAAGCAACTGACGTGCGAACAGTCAAACTTGTTGTCGCTTGAAGAGCGGCCATTGATGCCAAAAACGGATCGTGAACTGTTTCGGCAATATGTAGACCGTCGTATCCGAGTCGTTCAATACGTTGCGCATGTGCAGCGATATCGCGAATGGGTAGTCGCGGGTCCATGCCTGCGTAGACGCGCATTATTTGTCACTCAATTTCTGTTCGGCTATCTGCTGGGCGCGTAGCTTGGCCCATTCGCGCGCACGTTGATTTTCTAAGGCGTAGGCCGCATCGCTATTGCCCAGTGGTGCGACTTCGTCGTACAGCGAACGAATTGCAGTGATCGCGCCGGCGTGGTTGTTGGCTATTGATTCAGCAACTTCTAGCGCGCGAGTTAACAATTGGTCGTGCGCTACGACTTCGGTGACGAGTCCCCAATCAAGTGCGGTTTGCGCGTTAATCATTTCTGCAGTCAGGCTCATTCGGCGGGCGCGCCCAGTGCCGATCAGGCGGGGCAGTTTGACGGTGAGGCCCCAGCCCGGGACCATGCCGACCTTGGCGTGAGTGTCGGCAAATCGAGCCTTGTCAGATGCAATCAAGAAATCGCAGGCGAGCGCGATTTCGAATCCACCGGTAATCGCCGCACCATTGATTGCTCCGATCACCGGAACTCGTGTCGGAGGAAGTGCGCCCCAATATCCAGGGTGCGGGTTCTCACCTTTTTTCTCGCCGCCAGAAACATCACGCAGATCAAAGCCCGCACAAAAGGCGGGGTCGGCTCCGGTCAAAACAATGGCGCGGATGTTTGGATCGGAATCGCATTGTGAGATAGACGCGGGGAGTGCGGCCGAAAGGGCGGCGTTCAGGGCGTTGCGAGATTCGGGCCGGTTCAGCCTGACCACGGCGACCTTGTCCGAGGCGTTTTCGTGTATCTCGACCTGAACAATTGGTTCGTCAATGCTGTCAAGATCACTCATCATCTGACAGAGTGTCAGAAACGGAGGGTGATGATGAAGTTCTGGTG
>JBIIMF010000139.1:0-3275 GCA_044338135.1 Ilumatobacteraceae bacterium
GGCATCTGATCAAGCGGAAGGGCTAAGGCAAACTCGTCAGTCAAGGTGTCGGCGGCATGTCCTTCGGCAAGAACTGCTCGACGAGCCAGACCTTCTGGGTTGCCGCCAAGAAGAATGTCAACACCGCGACCAGCCATATTGGTTGCCACTGTCACCGCACCAATGCGCCCGGCTTGCGTCACAATTTCGGCTTCGCGGGTGTGTTGTTTGGCGTTCAAGACTTCGTGCTTGACGCCGTTCTTTGCCAAAAGTCGTGAAAGGTGTTCGCTCTTTGCAACGCTGACGGTTCCCACCAAAACTGGTTGGCCATTGGCATTTCGCTCAATGATGTCAGTCACCACTGCGTTGTACTTGGCGTCTTCAGTTTTGAAAATTTGATCAGCCGAATCAATTCGCGCAACTGCACGGTTGGTCGGAATCGGTACAACCTGCAGGTCGTACGTATTCATGAGTTCGGCGGCTTCAGTTTGCGCCGTTCCAGTCATACCGGCGAGCTTGTTATACATGCGGAAATAGTTCTGCAATGTGATCGTGGCAAGCGTCTGGTTTTCTTCTTTAATCTTGACGCCTTCTTTGGCTTCGACCGCTTGGTGAATACCTTCGCTCCAGCGACGGCCTTCAAGAATACGACCCGTGAACTCGTCAACGATTTTTACTTCGCCGCCCTGAATGATGTAATCCTTATCGCGGCGATACAACTCTTTAGCCTTCAACGCCACTTGCAATTGGTGCACAAGATTGCGCTGCACTTCGTCGTACAAGTTTTCTAGACCAAGTTCGGCTTCAACGCGCTCAATGCCAGCCTCGGTTGGCATGACAATGCGCTTGTCTTCTTCAACTTCGTAATCGACGTCGCGCTTGAGCCCCCGCACGATTGATGCAAAACGGTAATAGAGATTGGCAGCGTCGGCGACCCGGCCCGAGATAATGAGAGGAGTACGTGCCTCGTCAATCAAAATTGAGTCGACTTCGTCGACAATCGCAAATTCGTGACCCCGCTGAACCTTATTCAACTTGGTTGGAGCCATATTGTCGCGCAAGTAGTCAAAACCAAATTCGTTATTTGTTCCGTACGTGATGTCGGCTGCGTAGTCGACTCGCTTTTGTTCGGGGCGTTCGCGCGAACCGGGAACAACAAGCCCGACATTGAGTCCGAGCCAACGATGCACGCGACCCATCCATTCAGAGTCACGACGCGCCAAATAATCGTTCACCGTAATGAGGTGCACGCCTTTGCCCGATAGGCCATTGAGGTAGGCCGGCAAAGTGGAGACCAGTGTTTTGCCTTCACCGGTTTTCATTTCGGCGATCCAACCAAAGTGCAGCGCTGCCCCACCCATCATTTGCACGTCATAGTGACGTTGCCCAATGACACGATGTGCACCTTCGCGAACCACGGCGAAAGCTTCGAGCAAGAGGTCGTCGAGGGTCTCTCCTCGCTCAAGTCGAGTGCGGAATTCGGCTGTCTTGCCACGCAACGCGTCGTCCGACAATGACTGGATAGATGACTCAAGGGCGTTGATGTCAGGAACTAGACCTTCAAGGGCCTTGAGTTTCTTGCCTTCACCGGCCCGAAGGATGCGATCGAGGATTCCCATGCAGGGATAGAGCCTACAGGCGGTATCCGTGAGCCTCAGGGTCTCCTAAAGTTCATCAGTAACAATGCGGTAAGAAAGTGCGCCGGCGGGCAGACTAAATGGATGCCCTCCGCCGCATCCTCAACCAAACAGCCACACGAGTCAGACCGCCTGATTGATGCGGTCATTTTCGATTTTGGTGGGGTTTTGGCGAGCAACGGCCGCCCCACCGATGTCGTCAAGCGTTTCCCCCATGATCCAGCAGACAAGGTCATGAAGGTCATGATGGGCGATTACGGGCAAGATACCAATCACCCCTGGCATCGCCTCGAACGTGGCGAAATCAGCATGATTGAGTATCGCGAGCAACTCGCTCCTCTCGTCCTTGAGGCTGGTCTGCAGCTCACGGCCACGTCTTTAGACACCCCGGCCCCAAGCACGCCTGATTCCCCGAATCCTGCGACCATCGGCTTCGCCTTCGAACCCAACACATTGGTCATCGAGCTCGTCCACGAACTCAAGTCCTCGGGTTTTCGTCTCGGAGTGCTGACCAATAACGTGCGCGAATTGCGTCATGCGTGGTGGCCCATGCTCGATTTCGCCAACCTTTTTGACGACGTCGTTGACAGTCACGAAGTTGGAATGCGTAAACCCAATCGCTCCATTTACGAGCTAGCGCTCAGCCGGCTCGGCGTTGAGGCGCATCGTTCAGCTTTCTTAGATGATGCTCAAAGCAACGTGGATGCGGCGTCCTCAATCGGGATTCATGGCATCTGGGTTGACATCGATCCAACCCAAGCTGTTCAACGCGTCAGGCAACTCGCGAACCTGTAGTTCGCTCGTTTGGTGTCGCTGCGACCGCCAACAGACACACTTCGGTGGCGCCAGCCAAATCAAGCGCATGTGCCGCTGCCCGCAAGGTGCTTCCGGTTGTCACGACATCATCAATGACGAGCACCCGAGATGGGCGACGCAATGGGCGAGCCCGAAACATTGGTCCGTTGAGTCGCTCTTCGCGGTTACGTCCGGTTTGTGGTGCACTCCGATCGCGATACAACAATCTGCGACATTTCAGTCCGAGCCGTGCGGCGACCGCGCGAGCCAATAATTCTGATTGGTCGTAACCACGTTGACGTTGTCGCCGAACTGAGGTGGGAGCCCATGTCACAACATCAAAATCTGGGGCGTCGGGGTCGGCAAGTATGGACCGCACGAGTTGATCAGCGAGTTCGGCAACAACCCCTCGTTGATTGCGATATTTCAAACCGCTAATCAGTTCCTTCGTCTCACCTTGTAGGTGATCAGTCGCCCGAACTGCTCGGCGAGGCAACCCGTCGGGGCAAGCACAGGCAAGACACATTCGACGGGGCCACAACCCACTAGCAATGTCTTCCGAAGAAGGACGAAAAACCCCGCGACACATGGAACAACGTAAGGCGCTAAACATGACTTCAGCAGACCAGAGGGGTATGGCACAGTCGTCAATTTCGGTATCTCACAATCTGAGACATCGTATTTTTATCCAATACAGAAGCTACTAATTGTGTATGGTTGAGGTTCTTATGGCCGTGAAAACTTTGCAAACAGTCGAAAACGCCCTCGCAGTACTTGAGGTCGTCGCTGAATTGCAGCCCATTGGCGTTTCAGCCCTCGCCCGCCACATGAACATGGATAAAAACACGGCCCAGCGCATCTTGA
>JBIIMF010000140.1:0-3268 GCA_044338135.1 Ilumatobacteraceae bacterium
GCACTCATGATGTAACGATGGCCAGCAACATCGCCTTCGTCTTTGAGATCCCAATAGTGAATACCTTCAGCCACTAATTCATCTCGAAGTTCAACCAGCATGGCGCCGGCTTCGGTGGCTACTCGTGAGGCAAGCTGTTGGTCAGTTTCGCTCACAGTCCTCGACCCAACTGAATTGATGAACGAACGAGTTCTCGTAATTCGCTTTCATCAACTCCGGCTGCGACGAGTTGAGCAATGCGCTGTTCGATGGCCTCGGCTTGAACATCAGAAAACTCTGGGATGCGTTTTGTGGCGGTGACGAGCGATACGACAATCAAGATGATTGCTGCACTTGCTCCGCATACGCCGATACTCAAGACCCAGCCTTCGTTGTTGCCTGCAATTGACGAAATGATCAACCCGGCAATACACATCACAAAGATCACCGCGCAGGCGATGCGAATAGCGCGTACTGCAGGACTGGTATTCATCAACGAGCCAACGGCTTGTACTTGATGCGGTGGGGTTGGTCGGCGGCTGAGCCAATTTCTTTCTTGCGCCAAGCTTCGTACTCGCTGAAGTTGCCTTCAAACCAACGCACTTGACTATCGCCTTCAAATGCCAACACGTGTGTAGCGATGCGGTCGAGGAACCAGCGATCGTGACTAATCACGACAGCGCAACCAGGGAACGCTTCAAGCGAATCTTCAAGGGCACGCAAGGTGTCAACGTCGAGGTCGTTGGTCGGTTCGTCAAGAAGCAGAACGTTTCCACCAGTCTTCAACAATTTGGCTAAGTGCACGCGGTTGCGCTCACCACCTGAAAGATCGCCAACCTTCTTTTGTTGATCGCTGCCTTTGAAGTTGAATGAAGCAACGTACGCGCGTCCGTTGATTTCGCGGTTTCCAACTTTCATATGTTCAATGTTGCCGGTGATTTCTTCGTAGACCGTTGCGTTGTCATCGAGCGAATCGCGACTTTGATCAACGTACGCCAATTGCACGGTATGACCAACCGTGATTTCTCCAGCTCCAGGAGCTTCTTGGCCCGTCAACATTCGGAACAAGGTTGTTTTACCGGCACCGTTAGGTCCGATGATGCCAACAATTCCTGCGGGCGGCAGCGAGAACGTCAGATCTTCAATCAATAGGCGATCGCCAAAGCCCTTGGTGAGACCTTTGACTTCAATGACGGTGTCGCCAAGACGTCCACCAGCAGGGATCATGATTTCGAGTTTGCTCGGACCGCGATCGGCGACTTCGGCTTCGGCATGCAACTTTTCATACGCCGACAAACGGGCCTTTCCTTTGGCTTGACGCGCCTTAGGGGACATGCGCACCCATTCGAGTTCCCGTTCAAGAGTACGACGGCGATTTTCGTTGCCTTTTTCTTCGCGAGCAATACGTTCTTGTTTCTGTTCAAGCCAACTGGTGTAGTTGCCTTCAAACGGGAAACCGCGACCGCGATCGAGTTCAAGAATCCATTTCGCAACGTTGTCCAAGAAGTACCGGTCGTGGGTGATTGCGACGACTGTGCCTGGGTATTCCTTCAAGAAGCGCTCAAGCCAGTCAACGCTCTCGGCGTCAAGGTGGTTGGTCGGTTCGTCAAGCAGCAATAGGTCGGGGCGACTCAGCAACAAGCGACACAAAGCAACGCGGCGCCGTTCACCACCAGACAACTTGGTGACATCAGAATCGTTTGGAGGACAGCGCAGCGCGTCCATGGCGATTTCGACGTTGCGATCGAGGCTCCACGCGTCGGCCGCCGCGATCTTGTCTTCAAGATCGGCCTGCAAGGCTCCGACCTTTTCGTAATCGGCGTCGGGGTCGCCCCACATCGCCATGACCTCGTTGTAGCGGTCGAGAAGAGCCTTGACGGGAGCGACTCCGTCCATCACGTTTCCGAGGACGTCTTTGTCGGGATCGAGCTGGGGTTCTTGGGCCAAGTAGCCAACGCTGAAACCGGGGGTCAGGCGGGCGTCACCCGAAAAACCATCATCAAGACCAGCCATGATGCGTAAAAGACTTGATTTACCCGAGCCATTCGAGCCGATCACGCCAATTTTGGCGCCCGGGTAGAACGAGAGCGAGATGTTTTCGAGAACTGTGCGGTCGGGCGGGTAGTGCCGAGCCAGTTTGTAACAGGTGTAGATGAACTCATGAGCCATGGATAAATGACCTCCAGGGGCAAGGATAGTCGGCAAAAGGACCTTGGTGCCTGCTGACATCACCCACACGAGCCAGGTTGTTTGGTACTTTGTCAACACCTGTCCGTGACGATGGGTCGTTGCCGTCGAGCGACGCAGGTCTATTTGGAGGAATTCATCATGGTAATTTTCACACAGGAAGGTCTGGCGTTCTTGGCACGCGGCCTACACGTTTTGGCAGGAATCACCTGGATTGGTTTGCTGTACTACTTCAACGTGGTCCAGGTTCCAGCGTTCGCCGCTTATGGCGAAGAGGGTAAGGCTCGCAACATTTCAATTGACAAACTTGCTCGACGCGCCTTGTGGTGGTTCCGCTGGTCGTCGATCGTGACCCTTGTACTTGGCTTGTTCATTATTGGTGCCACCAAGGACTACATGCAGGACTTTATGTCGGGTGGCGTCGAGGGAATGAATGTGTTGCCAAAGAATGCGGCGATCTTCGTCGGCATGATTTTGGGAATCACCATGGCCGCCAACGTATGGATGGTCATCTGGAAGAACCAGAAGGTTGTTCTCGCCAATGCCGCCAATGTTTTGGCTGGTGGAGAAGCTAATGCTGGTGCGCCCGCCGCCGGTCGCCGGGCATTATTGGCGAGCCGACAGAACTTCATCTTCTCGTTTTCGATGTTGTGGTTCATGGTGGGTGCAGCCCACCTGTACACAATCACAGAGTCATTTGACAGCACAGATGCGGGTAAAGCTTGGACATTCGTCATTATTTGCGGAGTAATTTCAGCAATTCTTGAACTCAATTGCCTTGGCAAATTGGGTGGAACTGCAGCGACCAACAAGTTGCTGTGGCCATACGAAAGCCACAAGAACGCGATGATCACTGGAGGCGTACTGTTCGTGGTGTTCTACGTCTTGTCGGAGATTTTACTCAACGCCTGAGTAACTCAGAACTGAAAAGAAAAGGGCCGCCCCAATGGGGCGGCCCTTTTTTGTTATCTACAACTGATTCAGGAGACGGTGAGTGTGCTGTTCATGTTGCCGTGACCGGGGATGATGCAGTACACGCTGTATTCGCCAGCTTCAAGATTGATGGTTCCCTCATCAACGGTGCCTTTTTTGGTCACGGTCA
>JBIIMF010000179.1:0-3249 GCA_044338135.1 Ilumatobacteraceae bacterium
ATGAGGGAATTTATAGCTCTAACCCAGATGGAACAGTGACGTTTGATCCGTATCCAAGCTTTAAGGGCACGGCAACACCCATCAAATACACAATTTTGGATACCAGTGGTCAACTGACCTCGGCAACTATTACGCCAAGTGTGACGGCACCAGCTGTCCCTGTTGCAGGACCTGAAACGAAGTCGGTGATACCGGGTGGAACCGTAACGTTCACCACGGTCACTGGTACTGGTGGTTTGGCTACTGCAGTTGCGGGTTTCAATACTTCTGCAACATGTCTCATTACGCCTGCATCAAATCCTGCTACCTGTGATGCTGATGGTGTTGTCGATATTCCGGGTCAAGGTACGTACACGTTGAATACTGCTACGGGCGTCGTCACATATGAGGCTGATCCGGACGCGACTTCAGGAACAAAAACAGCAATTACTTACCAGGTCACCGATGTCACTGGACAGAAAGCAACGTCGACTTTGACACCCGTTATTCCGCCGGCTCCTACGGCCGATAATGAAACTTCTACTGGCGCGTATGACACGAACCAGGTGATCGAAGTGTTGACGGGCGATGCTGCTGGTGCAGGTGCGACGTTGGTGCCGAGCAGTGTGAAGTTGTGTGCAACAACATTGACTGCCAAAGCAAGTTGCGATCGCGACACCCTCGACGTGGGTGGTGAGGGTACCTATACGGTGAACGCGAATGGCACAGTGACATTCAATCCGTTGCCAACATTTACTGGTACCGCGTCACTCGTGAAATATGTAGTTGCTGATTCCACCACCCAGTTAGCAGAAGCGACTATCCAACCAACGGTCACTGCGCCAGCAACGCCGGTTGCAAACCCTGAATCAAGATCGGTATTACCGGGTGCTACTGCAACCTTTACGACCACGACCGGTGTAAGTGGTTTGGCTACTGCAGCAGCGGGATTCAACAATTCTGCAACTTGTCTCATTACGCCCGCATCAAATCCTGCCACCTGTGATGCTGATGGCGTAGTAGAAATTTTTGGTCAAGGTACGTACACGTTGAATACTGCGACGGGTGTGGTGACCTATGTTGCCGATGCAGCGGCGACAGCAGGAACAAAAACAGCTATTACTTACCAGGTCACCGATATCACGGGTCAGAAAGCAACCTCAACGTTGACACCTACTATTCCGCCGCCACCAACAGCAGATAATGAAACGTCTACCGGTCCGTATAACACCGCCCAAGAGATTGATGTTTTAACTGGCGATGCCGCTGGCGCAGGCGCTACGTTGGTGCCGAGCAGTGTGAAGTTGTGTGCGACTACATCGACGGCGAAAGCCAGTTGCAATCGCACCACGCTTGAGGTGGCCGGCGAGGGTACGTATACGGTCAATGCGAATGGCTCGGTGACATTTGTTCCGTTGTCGACATTTACGGGTCAGGCATCACTCGTGAAATATGTTGTTGCTGATTCCACGACGCAGTTGGCAGAAGCGACAATTCAACCAACGGTTGAGTTGCCTGCTCCACCAACGGCAACGGCGAATAGTCAAGCGGTTATTCCGGGTGGAACGGTTTCATTTACAACAATTACGGGTGCATCTGGTTTGGCGAGTTCTGTTGTTGGGTTAACAGCGTCAGCAACGTGTCTCATCACGCCTGGGTCTTCGCCCGATGAGTGCGATGCCGATGGTGTTGTTGAAGTGGCGGGTGTGGGTACGTACACGCTGAACACCACAACAGGCGTGGTGACTTTGGTTGCCGATCCCGCAGCAACACAGGGGACTAAGACTGCGTTGAAGTATCGAGTGACTGACACGTTTGGTCAGACAGCGACGTCGACGTTGACACCTGTTATTCCTGCGCCTCCGACAGCTGGGAATGACACATCAAGTGGCGCTTATGACACCAATCAAATCATTGTGATTCTCACGAATGATGTGGCCACTGCGCCAGCAACTCTGGTTGCAACTTCAGTGAAGTTGTGTGCGACTACATCAACGGCGAAAGCAAGTTGCAATCGTGACAGCCTTGACGTCGCTGGTGAAGGTACATATACAGTCAATGCGAATGGGACAGTGACGTTTAATCCGTTGCCGTCGTTTACTGGTACCGCGTCACCAGTGAAATATGTAGTTGCTGATTCCACGACACAGTTAGCGGAAGCGACAATTCAACCAACGGTTGCGATGCCGGCTCCACCAACGGCAACGGCGAATAGTCAAGCTGTTATACCCGGCGGAACGGTTGCTTTCACGACCATTACGGGTGCCTCTGGTTTAGCAAGTTCGGTTGTTGGGTTGAACTCGTTGTTGACGTGTCTGATTACGCCAGGGTCTTCACCAGAATCTTGTGAGACTGATGGTGTTGTTGAAGTGGCGGGTGTGGGTACGTACACGTTGAATACGTCAACGGGCGTGGTGACACTTGTTGCTGATCCCGCGGCAACACAAGGAACCAAGACTGCGTTGAAATATCGCGTGACCGATATTTTTGGTCAAACTGCGACGTCGACGTTGACACCTGTGATTCCTGCGCCGCCAGATGCGGTTGATGATGCATCGTCGGGGCCGTACAACACTCCTCAAGTGATTGAAATTCTCACGAATGATCTTGTTACTTCTCCGGCAACATTGGTGCCGGGCAGTGTGAAGTTGTGTGCAACAACGTCGACAGTTAATGCCAGTTGCAATCTGCCATTCCTAGATGTGCCCAACGAAGGTCGATTTACAGCGAACGCTAATGGCACGGTGACGTTTGTTCCGTTGTCAACATTTAAGGGTCAAGCAACTCCGGTGAAGTATGTAGTTGCTGATACGACAGGCCAAGTCACTGATGCGTTGATCACAGTCACTGTGAACAACCCAGGCACACCCTCTGCTGTAAATGACTCAAATGTTGGACCGTATGACACGGTTCAAGCGATCACGATTTTGAGCAATGACACAGCGGGTGATGCAATTCTTCCGTTGCTGAACTCAACGATCAAACTATGTCCAGTTGCGGCTACGGCCCCATTTACCGCGACGAATTGTTCACTGGTCCCAACTCAAGCGGCACCTCTCGTGACAGCAGATGGTTCCTACTGGCTCGACATACCAACAGGGAAGGTCTACTTTGACCCGTTGCCTACTTTCACTGGACAAGTTACTCAACCAGTGCGGTACATCGCTCTTGATGCATTCAACCAAATTGCTACTGCGACCATCACGCCCGAAGTAACTCCGCCATTACTTCCTACAGCCTCACCAGAGAGTCGAATTGTCGTACCTGGTT
>JBIIMF010000141.1:0-3246 GCA_044338135.1 Ilumatobacteraceae bacterium
AGCCAAAAGAGTTCGACATAATCGCCACACGCATCAAAGCCAACGCGTTCAACGATGGGGTCGCGCCAGGGAATAACAACGAGTTCATGCGTGACTCGATCGAGAACTGTGTTGTGTTTGGTATGTGCACTCATGGCGACCTTTCGCGGGTGGAATCTGCGTGATTGACAGCACAAATATGTGAGCGCAGATCGTTTAGATGTGGTGACGAGTGCGATACTTTTTGCACGAAAGTGGGAGGCAAAGATCGATGGCAATGTTGATCAATGACATCAATACACCCGAATTTGCTCTGGTGCGTCAATGGGTGACCGAAGCCCGACGCATCACAGTTTTGACTGGTGCAGGTATCTCAACTGCATCAGGGGTCCCAGACTTTCGTGGGCCTAATGGTATTTGGACCAAGAATCCGGCGGCCGAAAAATTCTCCAATATTGAGTCGTATGTGAACGACGAGAGTATTCGTATTGCTGGCTGGCAAGCATCTAGCGCGCGGAGATTGAATACGGTCGAACCAAATGTTGGACATCTTGCGCTGGTCGAACTTGAACGACGTGGGCAGTTGCGCGGTCTTGCAACCCAAAACGTCGATGGACTGCATTTGGTTGCCGGCAACTCGCCCGAGATTGTTCACGAAGTTCACGGCACATGGCAGTACACGCGTTGTATCGGTTGCAGCGATCGACTTCCGGTTGAAGACACCTTGCAGCGAGTCGATGCTGGCGAAGTCGACCCAAAGTGTTTGAAATGTGGTGGCTTGATGAAGCGCGATGTCATTTTGTTTGGCGAAGCACTTGTGCCGCAGGTGATTGCTGGTGCAATGGCTGCTGCTGAAGATGCTGACTTGGTGATGGCGATTGGGACGCAATTGAATGTGACGCCGGCGGCCAATGTGGTGACGCGTGGCAAGGCCGCCGGGGCAAAAGTCATCATCATGAATAACCAGCCCACCGACCGTGACCAATACGCCGATGCTTTCCTCATGGGGGACATCACCGAGATGCTTCCCGCCCTCGTGGCAATTCCCGACTAACTAGGTAGGCTTTTGCCATGGCTACCTTCAGGGACTTACTTTCCGCCGCAAAATCGGTCATCACCGAAGTCGACACCGCAACTGCCCAAACGCAGATTTCCGCTGGTGGCGTGACTGTTCTGGACGTTCGTGAGCCCGATGAATACGCCGAAGGCGCCTTGGTCGGAGCATTACATATTCCTCGTGGCCATCTTGAAGCACAAATCGAAGGTCGCATCCTCGATAAGGACGCACCCGTCATTGTGTATTGCGCCGGGGGAGTTCGTAGTGCGTTTGCCGCCAAGACCTTGGCCGAACTTGGGTACACCAATGTTTTGTCGATGGCTGGCGGATATGGCAAATGGAAAGACGAAGGTCGCGTCTGGAAATCGCCAGCATCGTTGACGCCTGAGCAGATGAATCGTTATAAGCGTCACCTATTACTTCCTGAAGTTGGTGTCGAAGGTCAGTCAAAGTTGCTCGGTAGCAAAGTTTTGATGTTGGGTGCTGGTGGACTTGGTTCGCCGGCTGCTCTCTATCTCGCAGCCGCTGGTGTTGGAACAATCGGCATTGTTGACATGGATGATGTTGATGCCAGCAACTTGCAGCGACAGATCTTGCACAACATCGACCGCATCGGTGATCGCAAAGTTGATTCGGCAAAGAAGACCATCAACTTGCTCAACCCCGATGTCAAAGTCATTACCTACGACACGCGGCTTGCTGCGGAAAACATCATGGACATCATTGCGGGCTACGACGTCATCGTTGATGGTGCCGACAACTTCCCATCGCGTTACTTGTTGAATGACGCGAGCGTGAAGCTTGGAATTCCTGTCGTACACGGTTCAATTTTCCGTTTTGAAGGAATGGTTTCGGTATTCCATCCCAAAGAAGGCCCGACGTATCGCGACATGGTTCCCGAGCCGCCGCCGGCCGAACTTGCTCCTTCGTGTGCAGAAGCTGGCGTCCTTGGTGTCTTGCCGGGAATCATTGGTTCAATTCAGGCCCTTGAAGTCATCAAGATCTTGCTCAATCTTGGCGATCGTTTGATCGGACGCATCTTGGCTGTTGACACCACCGAGATGTCGTTTAGAACTTTCAAGTTGCAGCCTGATCCGACGAACCCAGTGACCTGGGCTAATCGTGACAAGATTCAGGTACTCGACCTCGAAGGTCTCTGCGCACCTGGAATGAGTCACTGAAATATCTATTTCCTGAATGAGTTGCTGGATAGGTGACAAGCTCAGTCGAAAAGTTCGGGGTCGGTGCGACAAATCTCTTGCCACAACGGCTGAAACTGGAACCAGCCGGCCAACGAATGACCAGTCTGCTCACGTGTGTACTGGGCGTATTCATGCTTGATGAGTTTGGGTGTTCCAGCGGCCATTGCGAGCAATTGAGCTTGGCATGAACGGTCCATTGACAAGAACCAAAAGGCTGCTTCTTCGACCGTTGATCCGACCGTGAACAAACCATGGTTTTGGTGAATCGCGGCTTTGCCCGTCGGGAATTTCGAAGCGAGTTCTTTGCCGGCTTCAATGTCAAAGACAACTGCTCCGCCTTGTTCGGAGATGACGGTGTGGTCATCGTAAAAGATGCAGGCATCTTGCGTGATGGGATCAAGCGGAATACCGAGCGAACTAAATGCTTTGCCGTGTACCGAGTGGGCATGTGCAGCAGCAATGACATCGGGTCGTGCTTGGTGAACTGCGGAGTGAATCACAAAGGCGGCTCGGTTGACAGGCATGGTGCCATGCACGACCTCGCCATGATGATTGACCAACAGCAAGTCGCTGACGCGCATGTGGCGAAAGCTCAAGCCAAATGGGTTGACCCAAAAGTGGTCAGTCAGTTCGGGGTCGCGCACGGTGATGTGGCCAGCGACTCCTTCACCAAATCCCATACGCCCGAAGATGCGTAACGCGCCGGCGAGGCGCGACTTGCGATAAGCCCGCTCTTCCTCGACGTTGTTGAAGGTCGGCATTGCTAACAGATCGGCGTTGCCACCAAGGGCTGCTTCTCGCAAGTTGGGTGAATCGTTAGTTGTCGTCACACCGTTCAGGCTAGACGCTGCCGCTATCGGTGCCGATCAGCCAGGAACAAGAACTTCGCTGATGACATGATTCGCCGACGTGGATGGTTGCCAAGTCCTGCGGATGCAACTTAATTGTTGTCACATTCAACGGATGATTCGTCAGTTATGGCGGCTTGAGATGGCTGACAGGCTCCGA
>JBIIMF010000142.1:0-3232 GCA_044338135.1 Ilumatobacteraceae bacterium
TTGAGTTGCGTTGGATTCCACTCACCGACGATGGTCAACTAGATCTCTCTAACTTGTCATCGCTGCTTGACGGCGCAAAAGTTTTGTCGTTCACCGCGATGAGCAATGTTCTCGGAACAATCACTCCCGTGAAGCAACTGTGCGCTGCTGCTCATGCTGCTGGAGCAATCGCCATTGTTGATGCTTGCCAATACGTTCCGCACAATGTCACCGATGTTCAAGCATGGGATGCCGACTTCGCAATGTTTAGCGGTCACAAGATGGTCGGCCCTTCAGGTATTGGCGTGTTGTGGGGCCGCGAAGAATTACTTGAAGCAATGCCGCCATTTCTTGGTGGTGGCAACATGATCGGCGATGTTCGACTTGACGGCTTCACCACCGCCGAACTGCCATCAAAGTTTGAGGCCGGCACTCCGGCCATCGTCGAAGTGATTGGTCTCGGTGCAGCCGTTGATTACTTGAGCAACATTGGTATGGCCAATATTCGCCAACACGAAATGGAACTGACCGAGTACGCATTGAGCACTTTGAACGCTCGTTACGGTGACGACATCGTGATTCACGGGCCTCGCAACGTAGAGATTCGCGGCGCAGTATTGAGCTTCGCTTTCCGAGGCATTCACCCCCACGACATCAGCCAGATTCTCGACGAGAAGAACGTCTGCGTTCGGGCAGGACACCATTGCGCCAAGCCACTGATGAAGCTGCTTGGTGCCAACGCCACCGCCCGGGCCAGTTTCTATATATATAACGACCAGACAGACGCTGACGCTTTGGCTGATGCCCTCGATGGTGCAAGCGATATCTTTGGTGTATAGCCACGAGAGGAAACCATGCCCGGCTTAGAAGATCTGTACCGCGAAATCATCCTTGACCACTACCGCACACCGCGTAACCGTGGTGAGTTGGCGCCTCCTGCCGTGATGGCTGAGGGTCATAATCCGCTGTGTGGCGATGAAATCACGATCTATGCCCAAGTTGAAAATGGCATCTTGGTTGACGTCAAGGTTTCGGGCCAGGGTTGCAGCATTTCGCAAAGCTCGGCCTCAATGATGAGCCAGGCAGTGAAGGGCAAGTCGCTTGCCGAAATTCAGGCATTGATTCATCGCTTCAAGGTGATGATGTCAATCGAAGAAGATTCCGATGATGCTCCCGCTGTTGAAGTCAAAATGGGCGATCTCGAAGCATTGCAAGGTGTTGTGAAGTTCCCGGTGCGCATCAAGTGCGCCATTTTGTCGTGGAACACATTGCTCCAGGCCCTTGACAACGCCTCAGCGTAGTTCTGTCACCTTGGGTGTCACTTGTGTGACATACTGACTTGATGAAAGTCACTCTTCTCGGTACTGGTAGCCCAATCCCCGACCCCAACCGCGGTGGTCCGTGCACCTTGGTGCAAGCGGGTCAGCAAAACATCATGATCGACTGCGGTCGCGCCGCAATTATGCGTTTGCTCGGTGCCGGAGTTTTACCTGGAATGGTGAGCACCATCTTGATCACCCACCTTCATAGCGATCACATCACCGACCTCAATGACCTCGTGACCACTCGCTGGATCATGATGCCCGTGAACGTTCCGCTCAAAGTTGTTGGACCAGCGGGCACCCGCCAAGTCGTTGACGCAATGCTTCATATGCTCACGCTCGATCAGGGTTATCGACACGCTCACCACGACGACTTGCGCGCCAACGGCCCGCTGACTGTTGACGTTGTTGAGGTTGGGCCCGGCGAAACTTTCAATATCGGCGAAGTATCGGTATCGACTCACGCAACCGATCACCGCCCCGTTGACCCCAGCATCGGTTTCCGAATCGAACACGACGGCAAAGTGGCTGCTTTAGCCGGAGACACCATTCCGTGTGCCGGACTTGATGATCTGTGTCTCAATGCCGATATCTACGTGCAGACCGTCATTCGCGACGACATGGTCAAGCAACTCGCGACGCTTCTGCCAAATAGTCAGCGGTTCTTGGACATTCTCGATTATCACAGCACTGTTTCACAGGCCGGCCAAACCGCAGCCCGCAACAATGTGAAGACCTTGATGTTGACGCATTGTGTACCAGCGGTTCAGCCAGGACAAGAAGACGACTGGATCGGGCTCGCGAAAGAACACTTCGCAGGCAACATCGTTCTTGGACCAGACCTCACGGCGTGCGAGGCCTAAAGAAACTTTTAGTGGACCAAAGGTAACTAATAGAAATTATTAATGAGTAACCGAGTGCCTCGGTTCGCTAGTCGCGTGTGATGCAATACGATGCACCTGTGGCATCCATCCGACTCGTCGGCGTATCCAAGCACTTCGGAGACGTCAAAGCCGTCGACAATGTTTCATTAGACATTGCCGACCGCGACTTCATGATCCTTCTCGGCCCTTCGGGTTGCGGCAAATCAACTTTGTTGCGAACGATTGCTGGGCTCGAAGACCCAACCGCTGGTGAGGTGTGGATCGGCGACAATATGGTCAACGATGTTGAACCCAAAGACCGCGACGTCTCCATGGTCTTCCAGAGTTACGCGTTGTATCCGCACAAATCGGTGCAAGCGAATATTGAGTTTCCTTTAAAGGTTCGTGGTGTAGATAAGGCCGAACGCGCCGAGGCTGCCAAACAAGCTGCCGAAGTTTTGGGACTCACTCCGTACCTTGAACGTCGACCCGGAGCGCTGTCGGGTGGTCAACGTCAACGAGTTGCATTAGCTCGAGCGATCGTGCGTCAGCCAGCCGTGTTCTGCATGGACGAACCGTTGTCGAACCTTGATGCCAAGTTACGCGCCGAGACGCGTGCCGAACTTGTCGCATTACATGATCGTCTCAATGCAACATTCGTCTACGTCACCCACGATCAAGTTGAAGCAATGACGATGGGTAATCGCATCGCAGTCATGCGCGACGGAGTCATTGAACAAGTTGGCACGCCCAAAGATGTCTACGACAAACCAGCGTCGGTGTTCGTTGCGCAGTTCATCGGCACACCACCGATGAATATCTTCCCGGCCAGAAGTGTTGAAGCTGCCGACCATGTTGTGGGCGCTCGCCCCGAGCACACTCATCTCACATCTTCGGGAGTCGCCGCAACAGTGGCACTCGTCGAACATTTGGGTCATGAAATTCAGGTGGTCTGCACCATTGATGCCGAGCATCGTGCGATTGTGCGTTTGCCAGCTGGAACCGAAGTTCCGAGTAACGGTTCAAGCGTTTTCTTAACGGCCGATGAAAACCATCGTCATCGTTTCA
>JBIIMF010000107.1:0-4072 GCA_044338135.1 Ilumatobacteraceae bacterium
CTTTGATTGAAATGGGATCACAACATCAAAAGTCGCAGAGACGAGTTGAGCCCCATCATCAAAAAACATTTCAGCTGAATCAAGCGAATCAAAATCTCGTCTAAATCCACCAACTAAATGAATCACTTCTTCTGTCGATTGACACCCCAATAAAAGTGTGGTTCGCTTGGCGTGAACGGGAACTAATCGCAGACGAACTGCCGTAACAATGCCGAGCGTTCCTTCACTGCCACACAACAACGACATCAAGTCGTAGCCCGTATTGTCTTTCAGAAGCCCGCCCATATGTTCAATGACGTCACCGCTTGGCAGCACTGCTTCAATACCCACAATCTGTTGTCGCGTTGATCCGAACCGCAAAACATTGATTCCACCGGCATTCGTCGCAATAGTTCCACCGATTGTGGCCGAACCTCGCGCTCCAAAGTCAACGGGATATCGCAAGCCACTTTGTTTCGCTGCATCCTGAATCGATTCCAAAATTGCTCCAGCACCAGCAGAGATCTGCTGACTTGCTTCATCAACCTCACCAATCCATTTGAGACGCTGCGTTGAAAGGATGATTTGTCCGTCGTGAGCCAGGGTTCCCCCGACCAGACCCGTGTTACCTCCCTGAGGAATAACGGCGATATTGCGTGATGAGCACAGTCGTATTACACGACTCACCTCATCGGTCGTTGCGGGGCGCACGACACACGACGGAGTACCAACAAATCTCCCGGTCCAATCGGTCGCGTATGACCCAAGGTCATCAGTGAACACATGCTCGATTCCGACGATGTCGCACAGTGCGTCTACAAAATCCTGCGTCAGAGTCACAGCATCAAGGTACCGCGAATTGCCTCTTCCCAAACCAACCTTGGCAACCTATGCTCACAATTGGGGAGGTGACGCCATGGGGGGCACACCGACAGTGTTATCTGATATTTCTGCCGAATGGCTGAGTGAGGTTCTTCATACTCAGGTCACCGGATTCACTCTTCAAGTCATCGGAGCCGGCGAGGGATTTATGGGTCAACTTGCTCGGGTCTCGCTCTCTGGCGACAACGTTCCGCCGAGCGTCATCGTTAAATTTCCAACATCCGATCCAGGCGGCCAAGTCATGGGCGAAATGATGGGCGTCTGGAACCGCGAACATCGTTTCTATACCGAAGTTGCTTCACAGATTGAGGGCATCAAACTCGCTCGTTGCCTGCATAGTTCAGTTGATCCTTACGCTCTTGTGCTGGAAGATTTAAGCCCAGCGCGATCGGGCGATCAAGTTGCTGGACCAACACCTGACCAAGCTCGAATCGCTATCGATGTTGCGGCGACCTTGCACAGTGCTTGGTTTGACAAACCCGAATTACTCAAGCTTGATTGGATGCCCAGCATTAGTGATCCGATGACCGCAACAATCGGAACTCTCTTTCCTATTGGTTGGCCGATGTTCCTCGAGCGTTATCAAGATTCGTTACCACCTCGCGTTTTGAAATGGTGCGAAACTTTCGCTCCCATGATTGAAACGTGGATGCAGAAGTATTCAAATTGGCCATGCACTTTGACCCACGGCGATTTTCGTCTTGACAACATGTTCTTTCACGACGACGGAACTATGACTCTCATTGATTGGCAGTTATCAATGCGCTCCCCGAGTACATCTGATCTTGTGTACTTCCTGGGAACAAATATGCCGACTGACCTGCGACGAACAATGCAAGAAGAACTGATTCATCGGTATTGCGACAAGATGCGTGCTGGTGGCGTACCCGATCAATGGGCCGACTACGAGACCATCATGCAGGGTTACGCCGAAGGTGTGCTGTTCTATTGCACGTCGTTCGCCGCCAGCATTCTTTCGCTTGATACTGCCAATGAACGTGGTGCCGCATTGATGGACTCTCTCGTTCGCCGAGCATTCTCAGCGGCTGATGATCTCGATGCCGGTATCCGCCTCGGAATTTAAGATCACATTGGTTGATCAGCCTTGCGAACCCAACATATATCGACTGGCTGACGGCCTTCGCTGATTCCTCGTCTTTCGAAGACAGTTTCAACACGCCAATCGGGGCGTAAAAATTCTGGGTCGGCAAACGAATGGTTCTCCGCGACAACAGTGATCGACTTACGCCAATAATCCTCAATATCAGTTGCCAGCCTTAAGACTCCACCAACTTTGAGGACTCGGGCAAACTCAAGAACGACATCGGGCCGCATCAGTCGACGACGTTGCTCTCGTGGCTTAGGCCACGGATCTGGAAAGAAGACCCACACTTCAGTTAACGAAGCATCAGCAAAACGTTTCAACAAAACCAATACGTCGCCTTCGACAACTCGCGTATTTGTCAATGATTGCTTTTCGATACCTTGCAAAATATTGGCAATACCCCTGGTGTGAATATCAATCGCGATGAGATTGAGATCACGATGCGTTGGACCAAACGAAACCGCCAGATCTCCCCGGCCACATCCGATTTCTAGACAGACCGAATTGTCATTACCAAAGACCTCACTCACATCGAGCTGCGGTCCATGTTCGGCGATGCTCCACTTGTCCTTGAGTCGTTCGTAGACCTTTGACAGTTCGGGACCAAGTTTGCGGCGGCGTGGGCGAAAGGTTCGAACGAGTCGGTTCTCAGAGTCTCCACGCAACACGGCGCAGACGGTAACGCCGATTAGCCTCAACTAGACATGATCAGTAAGTAGACATGATCAGTACGAGTAGTTTTCGGAGCCTGTTGTGACAATTCAGATGCAAGTTATTCTCGCCGATTATGCGGTCACCCACGACGGCAAAGTCATGATGGCGGGCGCAGGTTGGAGCCAAGTCGGATCTGGACCATTCGCCAGTGCCTTGGCGTTCATTGTGAAAGTTCCGTGGGATATGGCAAATCAGCAGATTGCGATCCACGCTGAACTCGTGGACGAAGATGGGCGACCAGTACTCGTCAATCAGGCCCCATTGGCTCTTGATATCGGATTCAGTGTCGGCCGCCCCGACGGATTACGACCCGGAAGCGACATTGACCAAAACTTGGCGGTCCAAATACCACCGATCGCGCTAGCCCCTGGCCGTAGCTACGAGTGGCGCATTTCAGTGGACGGCGACCAGCGCCAAGACTGGAACCGGGGCTTCTACGTACGAACGCAGAAAAACAAGTCGCCCGACCAAACTTGACGACACCGCAAACGAATCTTCGCGCCTAATCGTAAGCAAACAGTCTTAATCCTCAAAAATGAATAGGGCGTTTCACGTCAATTGGTGACGTCAAATCGAATCGATGGTTCTAACACTTTGTTCCCCAGTTTGTCAGTTGCGCTCACCCACAATGTGTACACGCCCGCTGGCGAAGTTGGATCGATTTGCACAGTTTGTGTCAACTCACATGTATCGCCCGCCGAAGTACAATCTCGTGCGATCTCCAAGGTTGCGTAATTCGCGTAAGACTTTTCACTCTCGAGATTGTAGAAACCGGTCGGACCTGCGACCCACATCACGGCTCCCTCAACACCCGACGGATCAGCGAGTGTCCAGTTGATAACCACGGTTCCTCCCGGGGAGACATTGTTTTCTACGCTGACATTCGTGTACAGAGGTGCTGACGCATCATCGTTACCTCCTTCAACGACAAACGTTGTATAAGAAATGTCTGAAGAAAGACCAAGCATGTCAGACGCCCAGATTGACACTGAGTAAAACGTTGACACAGCATTTGACGGGATCCAACAGGTGTATGACCATTCACCGTTTCTTGTCGTACCACTTTCAAGTGTGCCAAGTTCACCAAATCCACAAGAGGAGAAGATTCCGCTCGCCCAACCGACCCTCACCCCGGTCGCTGAAACAAGATCAGGGTCAGCGGCCCGCCACCTGAAAGTTAGAGAAGATCCAGCCTTTACAATTGATGGGACTGCAATATCAGTAATCACCGGTCCGACTCGACCAAATTCGTCGGGGATCGAAGTGGTAGGAGTAGTCAATTCCGGAAAAGTAGGTGGCACAACGATTGCGGGAAGATCGGTGGCGTCATTGTCATCAGTAGGGTTTCCGGCATCTGGCCCGACTTCAGCGCTGTCACCTTCAATGGCATTT
>JBIIMF010000061.1:0-6940 GCA_044338135.1 Ilumatobacteraceae bacterium
CGCGAATCTTGCGTTGCATATCTTCATCGGATTTTTGGAACTCAGTCATTTGTCTCTCTCTTTCTCAAGATGGTTCTAAACCCACAATGGGCGAATTTGGATCTGTCACGCTTGCGCGCAATCGAGCCAAACCTCGATTTAGATGATTATTTACAGCCGTCTGATTTATCTCCAAGAGCTCGGCTACGTCGGCATAACTCCAATCGAAACCGTGTACAAGCAATAAACAGACTCGCTGATTGGATGAAAGTGAAGCAAGATTGCGCAGTGAATCATCGATTTCACGATCTTCAATACCGACATCAGCAAAATGCCCTGGAAAACTGTTGCGCTTCATCCATCGCAAGTAGCGACGGGACCTTGACTGCGACACCCGATACAGGTATCCCATCGGATTAGCCATTTCCAGTATTTTCGTCCGATGAATCCATGCATACTCCTCGACTTCTGAGCAAATGTCACTTCCGATTTCAACCCCCCATTTCGCCCAAAGCACTGGCAACAGGCGGACGCGAATCTGCTCGATTAATCCCTCAAACGAGTCGGGGAGATCATCATTTGACATTTGCTGCATTACCTCTAAAAACCCAAAAGAGGTCCCGAAATATTCACCTGAGAGAATCTAGATGAGCACAAGAGGGTTCATCATTCATCGCCAAAAAGCAGAAGCCCAGACCAAACGGCCGGGGCTTCTCCTGGAGCGGATGACGAGATTCGAACTCGCGACCCTCACCTTGGCAAGGTGATGCTCTACCAACTGAGCCACATCCGCAGGGTGGATGAAGTTTACCTGCCGAATTGCCACCAACAACCCGTCAAGAGACGGGTTCAAGGGGCTGTGCAGGGCTTCGGCGATCCCAAACACTTCCCGCCAACCCACCGATCACCAAAACTGCGCCAATGATCTGAGTCCAACCCAGATCCTGGTCATAGATCAGCCAGGCGCCCAACACCGACACCACAGGGCTTCCCAGGGTCAATAACGAGGTTGTCGTCACTGGCAGGTGGCGACTGGCCCACGAAATGAGGCCATGACCGACCCATCCAGGTCCGACCACCATTGCCAACAAAAGAATCCAATCTCGTCCATTTGTTGTCCACGTGTCATCGCCCAGGATCAGACACACCGGTGTAATCAAAACCGCTCCCACAAAAAAAACCCCAGCCAAGAAAGACCAACCATCGATGCCCTCGTTGCGACGTCGCTTCAGAATCATGAAGTACACCGTGAAACTCGTGACATTGATTGCTGCCCAGAGATCACCATGAAGTGATGCGCCATCAGTGCTCGACCCAGCCAGGATCACCATGGCCAAACCGGCAAATGCAATCAATGCGAAGGGCAGGCGTTTGAGATCACTTCGTTCACCGACAAGGCGATTAAGTCCCAAT
Organism: Ilumatobacteraceae bacterium; assembly: GCA_044338135.1. Lineage (GTDB taxonomy): Bacteria > Actinomycetota > Acidimicrobiia > Acidimicrobiales > Ilumatobacteraceae > Casp-actino8. Next base: position 1,393 of record JBIIMF010000061.1, read on the forward strand.
AAAATCAAGGCCGGCGTGAGTGCCCCAATTAATGTTGCATTGGCGATCGAAGTCGCGCGTACGGCCATAAAACCCATCACCATTGACGCACCGAAAAAACAACCAGGAATGAAACAGGCTTTCAACGATTTCCAGGTCACCCCATTGCCCCACCAGCGACTCGCGAGATACATCGCCGGGGCACCTAGCCACATACGAAACAACGCAGTCGTGTATCCACCCACGCTCATATCACGGACCATGAGCGGTCCGATTCCCCAAGCGAACACAGCTAACAAAACTGCGGGGACCGCAATCTCAGCACGATTGTCGTCGCCGCTAGGCGAATTCACGAGGTTGGATTCGCCGGGCGTAAATCAACTGTGAACGTCAAAATGCCATCAACAATGCTCGGGGTTGAACCAGCGATTAACGCAAAGTCTTGAAAGTCGTTGTTGGCTTGTTCGATAAAACGTTGGCGCTCTTCGCCGGCCACTGGGGGTAACGGTCGCTGCTTCACGGCAGCAGCACGAGCTCCGAATCGAGCAATCATTTCTTCAAGGTTAAGTTCTGCCATAACTTCAAATTTAGTCCTGGCGTACAGCCAAGAGTGAACATGGCAAGCTAAAAGCCAAGCAAGGGATCGATCGAGACAGGGCCCTTCTTGGGCTGCTCCTTCGGAACCTCGTCAACGCCTTCTACTTGCCGTTCAACGTCGCGATCAACATCGCGTTCATCTTCTAGATCTTGATCGAAGACTTCTTGTTGGCGAACCTTTCGTTCTGGCAAAGACCAATCGTCAACATCGGGCCACTCGTCGTCGTCCCAGTCGATGTCGTCGATCGCTGTCTCTTCAACCGGTTCTATCAACGCTTCTTGAGGATCATCATCTAGATCAATTGGTGGCTGCATCACCGGTAACGATTCCACCTGTGCCGCCGAAACGAGGGAAGGTCGTAGCTGATCAAGACGGTGACGTTGTTCGATGACTTCAAGTTGAGCGAACTTGCGCGAACTCATTTCAACGAGTGGACCTAGCGCCTCTGGATCAGGTTTAGTCTTCTTCCAAAACCAAACGTTCAGCACACCCAAACCAATTCCGAGTGCGATCAGCAACAAAGTCACCACGATCACTATTCGGGTGCTCCCAGCATCGTTCACAGTGGTGGTGTCAAGACCAAGCGTTGAGGCGAACTGAACAACAAACATCAGTGACAGTCTGTCTGAAAAATGACCCGAACCCACGGCATCTACGCCAAGATCTCAGTTCCCAATCGGATCTACTTCTGGTGACGAGGGCACCAATAGGTAGTGCGGCCAGAGATGGTGCCACGAACCAACTCTTGACCGTCATATGGGCAACGTGAGCCAGGCGTCCGCAATTCGACAGCCAGGTCCCCCATGTGGCTGCCCCCACGCTCGAGAAGTTCGGGCAAAACGACATCAATTGCGCTGAAAACCTTACGAATCTTTGGGGCCGACAAACTAGAGATATCGCGCCGAGGATCTATCGCGCTTCGACTCAATATCTCGTCGACCAACATGTTGCCCAAGCCCGCAATAACGTTTTGATTCAACAGGACCCCCTTGATGGAGCCTTTAGAAGGAAGCCTTGTCTGCACCAGTTCAAAAAGACCTTCTGAAAATGCATCAGGCCCGAGAGTGCTCCCTCTCTGTGACATGGCAACACGGGCAAACCTTCGCGGATCGGTGATTGCCAAAAACCCCTCATCAAATTCAATGTTGAAACGAATCCAACGGTCATTGGAAGAGGCACCGTAGACAAGTTCGTCGATTGGTGAGCGACCATCGACAATGATTCGACCAGCCATTCCAAAATGCAGATCAAGCGATCCCATGTCACTATGAATCGTCAACAACTTGCCATGTCGACTCACCCCAGTCACCAACGACCCAACCAAAGATTGAATGAGACCAGGGTCTTGAACAACGATTGAGTCACCTGTTTCAACCGATAAGAGTTGACGGCCGACAACTGTCGCAGCGGCTCGTCGATACATCTCAACTTCAAGAATCTCAGGCACGTGCCATTTTTACCCATGACTCAGCAGCAAGAGCGATTGCGAGCAAAACTTTCGTGACAGAATCAAAACGTGTCAAATGCGCTCATAGTCATAGCAGTCGTACTGATTGCATTACTCGCGTTGGCCGCACTTCGCATTGAGCCACATTGGTGCAGCAAGGATGGACGACGCATGATCGCTCGTGCCCAGTTATTACCTGATCGCCATCAACCAACCACTTCGTGGAACGAGGTCCGCCTTTTCGTTGACGAGGACAACATCCTTGTGCGTACCCGAGGTAGAAGAGCCAGCGATCTTCGAGGGGAATACAAAGTCGTAGGAAAGAGCCCTTCTCCTCCAAAGAAGCGTGAAATTTATATTCTCAGGGGTGAAAAAGAAGTGTGCATTCGCATACCGACAGACAGTCGCGCCATTGCAACTTTCGAAGAACTGTTATCACGCGCGAATTAGTCAATTGATTCGATAAAGCGACGTATCGCTGATCCGACTTGATCTAGTTCAATCAAGAAGGCATCGTGCCCGTGAGGCGAATCAACTTCGATGTACTCGGCGCGTATTCCGTTAGCCGCGACCATGTCCCGAATTTGCAACTGCTGATACTCGGGATACAAAAAGTCGCTCCAAATTCCCATGGTGAGAACCGGAGACGTAATACGGGCCACGGCAGACTCGAGCGTGCTGCGACCGCGTGCGATGTCGTGCAAATCCATGGCCTTACCAATTGTCATGTAACTGTTTGCGTCGAATCGACTTACAAGTTTGTCGCCGTGGTATTCGAGGTAACGCTCAACTTCGAACTTTCCGTCAAGTGATTTCGCCGACGAACTACTGCCAGTCATGTTTCGACCAAAACGGTCGGTGAAAACGTTGTCGCTACGAAACGTCACTTGAGCAACCATGCGCGCCGTTGAGAGACCTTCATGAGGACCATCTCCGGGTTCTGCCTCGTAATAATCCCCACCACGCCACTTCGGATCGTTGATAATGGCGCGGCGACCAATGGAACCCCACGCAATTTGTTGAGCTGACGCCTGCAGACAGGTGGCGATCGGAGCGATGGAACGAACCCGCTCGGGGAATGTCACTGCCCACTCGAGTACTTGCATTCCACCCATCGAACCGCCGATAACCGAATGCCACACACCGACTCCTAGATGATCGGCCAAGCGCGCCTGAACACGAACCATGTCACGAATCGTGATCACAGGGAATCTCGACCCGTATGGCTGACCATCGTCTGGATGCAACGAGGCCGGACCCGTTGAACCTTGACAACCTCCGAGAACATTGGCGCACACGACAAACCATTGATTGGTATCGATCGCCAGACCCGGACCAACAGCACTCTCCCACCAGCCGGGACTGAAATGGCCGTCTTCGGCGCGACCAGCCGCATGACTGTCTCCGGTCCACGCGTGACACAGCAAAATCGCGTTTGAACCATCAGCGTTCAATTGCCCCCATGTTTCATAGGCCGCCACGATGCCCGACATCACGTTGCCGTTGTCTAAGGCCAAACGCCGATCAGAGGGATAAGTAAAGAATGAGCGATGTCCGACCGGATCGCCAACACGCCATGCGCCCGTCACCGGCAATGGTGTGCGTGATGCCATGATGAGCCCTTTCGTTCGCGTTGATACTGGTACTAACGCTCATCAAGGAAGATTCGTTGCCAGCTATTGCTGACCACATCCCCTTTCGGACCCGCAGGCCGATCGGGAGGCACCTTGGGGCTTCCGCCCAGGTTGCCGGGTCTAATTGCTCAGACCACTCCTGATGAACAAAGCAAGGTTACCCAATAGTGAGCCCAGTGCCACGGCAATTTGAATTAGCTATAACGCGCTTCATTGGCCAGGTGGTCGGGCAGACCCACCAAGTCGGTAAATGAGTCAAACGGAGCAACGTCAGCCAAATGCGTCCTCAACGAGCCCTCGCGAGCCAAACGCTGCGCAGCAGTGGACATGGCCTGCACTGCCGACAGCAAGAGCGAGAGCGGTGACACGACAAGGTGGAAACCGAGTTCAGCCAATTCGCTAGGGGTCAGCAACGGTGTCTTGCCTTTTTCAACCATATTTGCGACCAAGGTGATATCGGGCAATGCACTCGCTATCACTTCCATCTCATCAACACTTTGCGGCGCTTCTACAAACAGTGCGTCGACGCCACAATCGCGAGCCATCTTGGCGCGTTCAATGGCTTCATTGAGCGACACTGCAGCACGAGCGTCAGTACGTGCCGTGACATACAAGTATTCGCGATGATCGCAGGCTGCTCGTAGCTTCGCTAACCAATCTTCTCGAGGGACAACTTGCTTGCCATCCATGTGTCCGCATTTTTTGGGCCACACTTGATCTTCTAAGAAGAGCCCGGCAGCTCCGGCTTGTTCCCACAATTCAACGGTGCGGCGTACCGTCATCGGATCGCCATAACCCGTATCGGCATCGACAATCACATTCAATGTTGGAACTGACGAACACACCCGTTGTGCAACTTCGGCCATTTCGGACTGTGTGAGATAGCCAACATCAGGCCGGCCAAGCAAAGTACCCGAGACTGCAAAACCCGAAACAAACGCCGTTGAAAACCCTGACTGCTGAACAATGAGCGCCGACAGCGGATCCCAAACACCGGGCATCAAAACTGACTCACCCGAATTCAACCGATTGCGTAGATCTTCAGCTCGTGTCTGTGCGCTCATGATTCAAGACCAAGTTGATTCATGGCATACGCCTTCAGTCGCTTGTAATCAACTTTGCCGTTGGGCGCACGACCAATCGTGTCGATCACAACAATGTGTCGTGGAGCCTTGTAAGCAGCGAGAGCAGTCTTCACATGCTCATTCAGAACGCTGAGCGTCGGTGTCGCACCTGCTTCAGCTTCAACGACGCCACAGATAGTTTCACCAAAACGAGTATCGGGGATACCGACTGCGACAGCGTCACGCACACTCGAATGACGCTTTAAGACTTCTTCAACTTCCTCTGGGAATACTTTTTCACCACCTGTGTTGATGCAGACAGATCCGCGACCAAGTAAAACCAAAGTTCCATCAGCCAAAATCTCGGCCCAGTCACCTGGCACCGACCAACGGCTTCCTTCGAAAGTTCGGAAGGTCTGGGCTGATTTAGTTTCATCTTTGTAGTAGCCCATCGGGATATTGCCGCCAACAGCGACCAAACCGCGTTCACCACTTCCGGGCTCGACTCGACGTCCGTCTTCGGTGAATACCGCGCAAGTTGGACCAAGAGTGAATTTGGCAGTCTCGGTCGCCGCGCCAGCCGCGCTGATCGCCCCACCCATTCCGACGGCTTCGGACGAACCAAATGAATCAAACAGAATCACCTGAGGTATGTACGTCAAGAGACCTTGTTTGTTTTCTTGACTCCACATCACTCCAGACGACGAAATCATGATCAAACTCGACAAGTCAAAACGATTCGGATTGCTCGTGAGATCATCAAGCATGGGGCCAGCAAAAGCCTGACCCACGATGATGAGCGTCTGCACACGACGACGTTCAATTT
>JBIIMF010000041.1:0-11087 GCA_044338135.1 Ilumatobacteraceae bacterium
ACGAGCGAACGATTCGCGCCAACATGATCGGCAAAGTTCTTTTCAGCGAACCTCAATTGTGAAGGCGTCAGCAGGGCGTTGTACGTATCAACCGGACTGAAGTGAGTGAATACGCGAGTGCCATCAATGCCTTCCCACCAAAAAGTGTGATGCGGGAATTTATTCGTCTCATTCCAACTCAATTTTTGGGTAAAGAACCAACGCGCACCGCCGTGCTGAACGATTTGCGGAAGTGTTCCTGGATAACCAAAGTCATCCGGAAGAAACGCACCATCACAACGCACGCCAAACCACGATTGAAACGCGCGTTGCCCGTATACCATCTGCCGCAACAAACTTTCGCCAGTGGGCAAATTCAGGTCGGTTTCAACCCACATACCGCCCACCGGTTCCCATTGCCCAGCGGCAACAAGTTTGACAACTTCGGCGAATATTTCTGGAGCGTCTTCGCGAACCCACGCATAGTGCTGCGCCTGACTATGACTAAACACGACATCAGGGTTCTTTTTCAATAGGTCAACGGCGTTAGCAAAAGTACGAACTGCCTTGCGCCGAGTTTCCCGAATGGGCCACAACCACGCCGTATCCAAATGTGCGTGCCCAGCGGCAACGATTTGATGAGCTGTACCAATCGCCTCAGCACCAAGTACAACCTTGATTTCATTGAGAGCAGCAGCGGCCGTCGCCGAAACGCGATTGACGTCGAGCGCGTTGCTTGCACGTTCGAGCGCAGCGAATAACCGAGCACGTTGAGACGAACCATCATCAAGATCAATTGCTAAATCAATCGCAGCGTGTAATGCCACCGCCAACTGATTGACACCAGCGTCATAAACAGAAACATCTGCTCGTCGCAATTGGTACAAGAGTGCATCACCAGATGTCGCTGGATCGCCAAGTGGTGTTGGCCCATACCCAAAAGCATGTCCCGCAATGATCGGAGTCGCGGCTGCTTCAATCCAAATTTCAATGACTTCACCCGCAACACCAATACCAAGATCTACAAGACGACGATCTGGCTGTACCGCATGCATAATTTTCCCGTGACGATACGCAAGTCCTTCAACTTGGAATCCATCACCACGACCGTTAAATCCCAAATCAATGGAAGCAACGAGGGGTTGCCCCTCAAGCGATGACGGAACTGTGGCGATCATTTTGAACCAAACGGTGTGCCACGCTTTGCCCCATCGCGAACCAACAACAAAGGGCGTTAAAGGAAGACCGGCAGCTTTTTCAAGGGAAACTGCCTCGAATAATTCCGCTGATGCAAAAACTTCAAACGAGATTGAACTGTGGGTGACAAATGGTCGAACGCGTTGATCAAGCAAACGACGTGCTCGTTGCATTGCAGGGGCTGTAACACGATGAGCCATCACTATTTCCTTTACAACGTCGGCGCAATGCCAATTGTTGGTTGGGCCATGCGCACACTCGCGTCAAAGCCCGACTCGTAGGGTAGCCAACCATTTCTGTCGGGCCATACCAGTTGGACCATCTCGCCCACCTGACCGCGTTTCCACTTGACTCCCGTTGTAAATAAGTTGGCATGCGCTGTGACATCAACGGTCGAAAACACGCAACGCAAGTCATTATCAAGTAACCCGACGACGGGCACGTCTCGTGGAATCTCTACGCCCGCGGCCACTTGCTCGAGCACCAGATCAATCAGACCTTTAACCGCTACTGGGGCCAACCCAAATACGACAATGTCAGGAAACAAATAAGTAGTCGGCACCCCAATTGTGTAGGCATATCCCGGAAACTGCGGTTCAGCATCTACAACTGGGGCAACTGGCTCGAGTGCCCAACCATTGGTTTCAATCATCCACTCGATCTTTTCGGCGTGAGGAATTTTGAAATCGGGGAGATCAATGTTTTCTGCCACACAAATAGCGTGCCACACCTTCCACCTGAACGACACACTTGCGATACCGTAAACAGCGATGTATCGGTTTCTTTTACGACCAAAGTGGCTCGGCTTTCACTTGTTGTGCATTTTTGGCGTCGTCCTCATGGTCTATTTGTCCTTCTGGCAATTTCACCGACTCGATGAGCGCAAGACCTTTAACAATGAAGTACGTGAACGTTCAAGCCTTGACGTCGTTGATGTCCGCACGCTTGATACTTCAGATCCAGAAGCGGTCGAATGGCGACCGGCCGGGGCCAAGGGGACATACCTTCCCAACGAGCAGGTACTGATCGTCAATCGCAGCCAAGGTGGATTCGCAGGAATGAATGTCTTGACTCCCCTCCTCCTTGATGACGGTCGGGCGATCATCATCAATCGCGGATTCATAGCCCTGAATGCCACCCCACCCCCAGCGCCACTGGGCGTCGTCACAGTGGTTGGTGTGCTGCGCTCAACCGAAGAGCGCACGACTGGTCAAGCCCGAGAAGCCAGCGGCGAACTCACCGAATTCTTCCGCCTTGACATCGATCGCCTCCAACAGCAAATCGATCCAGAACTTCTCAATGTCGCTCTCGTGGCTGAGGTTTCAGAACCTGCTGACGACTCAATCCTCTTACCCGTCAGCCCACCAGAACTCTCTGAAGGCTCCCACTTGTCGTACGCAATACAGTGGCTGATTTTTTCAGTGGCCGTGATTGTGGGATGGGTACTAGCAGTTCGTAAATCGATCGCTAGCCGCGTTCAATCTGCGCCATCCGCCTGAACTGTTCAACGACATCAGGGCTCTGATGATTTGTATCAAGTGAGCGATAGGCCGTTTCAACATTGACACTGATTCGGCCTGCTTCACCCCATGACGCAAAGCTTGAACCAGTCACCGATAGTTCACGAGCGATGTCACGCGCTGCATCAAAGGCATCCATTCCCGAGGCAAAACGATCAGCCGCACCTTGTTCGATATAAGCCAAATAGTCCCGCACTTGGACAATTCCTTGTTTGTCGGTCACCGGACCATGCCCTGGCACCACCGTGTCAATATCCATCCCCAGCATCAGATCGCATGCAGCGATCCAGTTTGACAATGGCCCTGCCCACACGATGGGGGTTCCGCCAATAAACAAAACATCACCTGTGTACACAGTGCGCGCGTCGGGCACGTACGCAATCACATCGCCTTTGGTATGCGCTGGACCGACTTCAATCAATTCGATGAGTCGTCCCCCAACTTCGACATCAAGTCGTACATCAAATGTGCGTGTCGGCAATTTCATGTCGATATCGGTGAAATCAAATGCACCAAAGAAGCTTCGAAAGAGTTCGCCGACTTCTCCGGGGGCCGCATTGAGAGCCGCCATCATCGCCGGAGGCACTTCGGTCATTTCATGGGCGGCAGCTGTTGAAGCAATAATTTCGGCGCCGTCAACAAGTTGGTTGCCGTAGCAATGATCACCATTGGCATGGGTGTTGACTAGTGAACGAATGGGGGCTGTGCGGGTGAATGGCGTCAGGCTGTCCAACATCTGCCGTGTCAGTTTGAGATCGAACAAAGTATCGACAAGCAATGACGCCCCGTCTCCCACAACAAGACCAGCGTTACTCCATCCCCAACTTCCATCGGGTTGCACGTAAGCCAGGCAACCGTCAGATAGTTCAATCAGTTCAGGAGGCGTCAACCGACCCGTCATATTCTTCGACCTTCCCCGTCGGGCCGCACCAGCGACACGCCACCGATTCCAAATCGTCAAGGAGAATCTTCTCATCCTCGATCGACAATTCACCGCCGGTTGTGTAGTGATAATAAGCCGAGGTCCGCTGCGTGCGGACAACATCAAAACGGGTCAAGTTTCCGCACAACGTGCAGCGATAACGAGTAGACATATGGCGAGCGTAGGGCACCCAATCAAATCCCGAACATTCTGAGGCTTCACTTCTCGTAAAGACTTGACACAGAACATTTGTTCGGAAACACTCTGAAGGTGCAGAAATCTTTTGACGACATGGGAACACCGCTCAGCGATGTGACATTTTGCGTCATTGACTTTGAAACAACGGGCGGTTCGGCCGAGCACGATCGAATCACCGAAATTGGCGCTGCAAAATATCTCGGCGGCGAATGCATCGGAACTTTCCAGACCCTGGTCAACCCCGGATGCGCCATTCCCCCATTCATCACGATCTTGACCGGCATCACCGAAGCGATGATCATGCCAGCACCCCGCATTGAGTCGTTACTTGGCACCTTGACCCATTTCATCGGGGACTCGGTCATCGTTGCGCACAACGCTCGCTTTGATGTCGGCTTTTTAAATGCTGCCCTCATTCGTGATGACCGCGATCCCCTGACCAACAAAATCATCGACACCGTGCCACTTGCTCGCCGTCTTGTTCGCGACGAAGTCACCGATTGCAAACTCGGAACACTGTCTGCTCACTTCCGTTTCGCTCATCAACCCAGCCACCGCGCCCTCGACGATGTTTTGGCAACAGGAGACTTGCTTCATCTTCTCATCGAGCGGGCGGCCGGCTTCGGAGTACTCGGACTCGATGACTTAATCGCTCTTCCCAAACTCGGAACGCATCCGCAAGCGGCCAAACTTCGCTTGACCGAAGAATTGCCACGCTCGCCTGGCGTTTACATCTTCTCCGATGTAGCAGGACGACTTTTGTATGTCGGCAAGGCCACCAATCTTCGGCAACGAGTACGCAGTTACTTCAGTACCTCTGAAACGCGCCGCAAGGTTGGACCGATGTTGCGTCAGGTTCATGGAGTCGATTACATCTCAACTCCCGACGCTCTCACAGCAGAGGTACTTGAAATGCGTCTCATTCAGCGTCTTTTGCCGCAGTACAACCGAACCGGAACGACGAGTCACAAATATTGCTATGTGCGTCTTACCGTCGAAGAAGAATGGCCTCGTTTAGTCATTTCAAAGAATCCTGCCAAAAAAGGATTACATATCGGGCCGCTCACGAGTCGCACTGCGGCACGACTTGTTGTCGAAGCAATTGAGTCAGTGGTTCCACTTCGACGTTGCACGGCTCGAATGGGTCGCAATTACGCGGCGCCGACTGATGCACCCGTGTGTTCGGCTGCACAATTAGGCGTCGCATTGTGTCCCTGTTCTGGCACCGCCAACCCCGATGAGTATGCCTCAATCGTTTCATTCATTACGCGTTCGTTGAGCGACTCACCTTCTGCCCTCTTCGCCCTTCTCCACGAACGGATCACATCTCTAGCCACAGCCCAAAGATTTGAAGAGGCCGCAGAAATGCGCGACCGCACTCAGGCATTAGTCCTTGCGCTCAACCGTCAACGCCGATGTGACCAATTGAGATCAGCGGGTTCAGTCAGCATTCGCTCCGGCGAGATTATCTATGACATCGAATCTGGGGTGCTCGTGAGTACTCGACACGAGAACCAACTCTTTAGCCCAATTGCATTGCAACACAGCAAGGTGCTTCAGAGCGTTGTTGATTTCTTACATCCACATGAGCCCGAAAAAGCCGACGATGGTCCAATGAGCCGCGATGTATTTGACGAAGTGATGTGTATCGCTCGCTTCTTAGAAGATGAATCGACCCACCCTGTTCTTGAAGGTTGCAGTGGTCATTGGGCGTCACCAGTTCAGCCAGTTCCCGAACTTCGCCGACTCGATTTCCATCGGGCTGCCTAGTTCTTTAGACAACGACGCTACGCAAACCCACACGATCAATACTCAGAACTTTCGCGTGCCCATCTGAAAACTCTTGACTCAGAAGTTCAGCAATCTTCGCGGCATCATTGCGCTCAACAAATGCGGCGACCGTGGGCCCAGACCCCGAAAGCCAGGACGAGATTGCACCCATTTCAAGCATGCGGTTGAACACCGCGCGACACTCGGGCGTTTCGACTAAACGCTGATCTTGATGCAAACGGTCACTCATTGAATTCCGCAATAAATCTCGATCACCCGTTGTGAGCGCGATCACCAATTGTGTTGATCGAGCAATATTGAAAATCGCATCGGCACGGCTGATATCTGCCGGCAGAGTCGTACGACTCGTGGCCGTTGATGTTTGAAAAAATGGAACCCAGGCAACTACTTGAAGGTGATCGAGAACTTCGCTCGCTACCGGAACCGCAACTGTTGACATCGGTGAGGCTGCAACAATTCCACCCATCACACTCGCAGCGACATTGTCAAAATGACCTTCCAGTTCACCCGCAATGTTGATGATCTCGCTTTGGTGCTGATGAATAAAGTCGGAGAGATCTTTCGCAACGACCCCAGCCTTTTGTGCGAGCCCCAAACATGCTCCGCCGACACGAACCGCGCCCGAGAAACCTAAACCTCGCCCAGACGGAATAGGCGAATCAACCCACAGTGATCCTTGACCACCAGCACGCACAAAGGCCTGCATTGCTGGATGACCATCACTCACAGGTTCGGTCTCACCAATCGGGCACAGAGCGACTGTGGCGCACAGCGATAACGCCATACCTAGAACATCAAAACCAGGACCAAGGTTGGCTGAAGTAGCAGGAACTCGTACCGCCAAATTCGTCATCGGCTTTACGAAATCTACTAGGCGCCGAATTCGGCGAGTGCAGCTTGCGATTCGGCAATCAATTTGTTCAGAGTCTCCTGTGCTCGGCCCGAATCAATTGATTCAGCCGCCATCGCGACTCCTTCTTCAAGTGAACTCGCAACATCAGCCACCACTAAACCTGCGCCGGCGTTCAACACAACAATGTTGCGATGTGCACCTTGTTCACCTGCCATCACTCGCCGAACCACATCGGCATTAACCGCTGGTGTACCACCAACAAGTTCTTCCGCAGTGGCCGGCGCCAGTCCCAGTGAAACTGGTTCAACCATGAAGGTACGCACCTGCCCACCACGAAGTTCAAGAACCGTCGAGGGCCCGGTCGTCGTGAGTTCATCAAGCCCACCGCCGTGCACGACCCACGAAGATTGCGAGCCATGCAAGCGCAATGAAGCCAACATGCGTTCAGCGACCAATGGATTAGCCACACCAATTAATTGACGTTTGACTCGGCCAGGGTTGGCCATCGGTCCGAGCAAATTGAACACTGTGGGTACACCAATCTCGCGACGAGATGGAGCCGCGAATCGGAACGCCGGGTGATAACGCGCCGCGAGACAAAATCCCATACCCGCGCGTTCGACACACTGTTTCACGCCTTCTGGCGACAGCTCGACTGCGACACCCAAAGCTTCAAGGACGTCGGCGGTTCCACACTGTGATGATGATGCGCGCGCTCCGTGTTTACACACCGGCACACCTGCCCCTGCCACAACGATGGCGGACATCGTGCTGACGTTGATCGAATGACTGCGATCGCCACCAGTACCAACAATGTCAATCGCGCGTTCGCGAGTCGCTTCGTCAAGTGGAACCAAAGTCGCAGCTTCAAGCACTGCGTCAAGCAAGCCTGAAAGTTCTTCGGGCGTTTCACCTTTGGCGCGAAGTGCAACGACGAATCCAATGAGCTGTGCTGGCGTTGCCGCGCCGGACAAGATATTGCTCATGGCCGCACGGGCATGAGCCGCTTCAAGGTCGCGACGATCAAGCAGCGATGAGATCAGTTCAGGCCAACCACCTATTGATTCAAGCGTGATCTCAAAAGACTGGGGTGCCGCGGCCATGCGCTTGAGGCTAGCGAGACACGCTAGGCAGTGCGACGGCGTTGCCGAATGAGGCGACGACGTTCGCGTTCGGTGGTTCCGCCCCAAACTCCAACTTTTTCTCGACTGGCCAACGCATGCTCGAGACACGAAACGCGCACGTCGCATCCGTGACAGACCATTTTGGCAACATCAGCCTGATCTTCGGTTTCTGGAAAGAACATCTCAGGGTCAAGACCCCGACACGCACCCAGCGACCGCCATATGACTTCCATTGGTTTCCCCTAGTGACATCGACCCCAGCGATGGGAACGACTTCTCTCTTAGGCGAGACAATAGAAGGCTCTTGTCCGTTTGTGAATAGGCGTGAAAAAATAGCCCTGTGACCTGCCCTGATTGGCTCAAAAGCTAACTCAGGGGCGTAAGTCGGCCAAGAATTCAGCAAGGTTCGCCGCTGAAAGCTCGATTTCTTCTAAGTAATCGGGGTGGTTGCAGGCCAGGACTGCCCCGCCCTTTGCCAAGGCTTCAATGTCGTCGCCCGAGAACTCAAACTGCACATAATGAACCGCTGCAGTGACATAGTCGCGGGTCAATTGGCTCTCGTGTTGCGCTTCGGTCTTGGCTGCAACTTCACGACCATTAGATAGGCGAAACACAATCGAGCCCTCAATACCCACAAGCTTGGGGAGCCACTCTTGCATTTGATCTTCACTGGTCAACTCAATAAACAAAGTCGCACACAGTTGACCAGGTTCGGGGATCATCGGATTGTAGATATCTATTTCGCCTTGGATCTCTTCATCAGTCGATAGCCGTTCAACACGCGACATCTCTTGAATCTGGTAGCGGATCGTGTCGCGATTTTCGAACATCACCGAAACAATTGTTCCGAGTGACAGACGACGACGCTGTTTGAGCGAAAGAACTCGAGCTTTGAATTCTTCGCGCTCACGCTCATAGGCACGAACATCGGCGATATCTGACAATGAAAGTTTACGGGGGGTCAACGTATTCATGTGATTCTCCAGTTTCAGAATTACTTGGGGGGTTGTTCTTCGGGAATTCCGTAGGCGCGTGCCACCAACGAAATGGGATGCAATGACACGCGTCCGGTTTGTTCGTTGATTGCACCGTTAGCAAGATGGCAATCGCCAGTCACGACATCGCCATCGGCCTTGATGATTTCGGCGGCAAGTTTTTGACCGATCGGAATGGAGAGTTCGGCGTTTTCTGCACGAAGACCCCACATGCCGTCGATACCTGAACACTGTTGAACAAGTTTGATCTTGGCGCCAGTGAGCTTCATCAAGTCACGGCTCTTCAACCCAATGTTTTGCGCACGCAAGTGACACGGAGTGTGATAAGTGATTGTCTCGGGAACATCGCCATTGAATTCGGTGTCGAGCGCTGTTCCATCAGCCTTATGCACTTTCATGAGGTACTCACTTGCGTCATAAGTATTGGCTGCAACGAGTTCAGCATCTGGTCCGCCGACATAGTCGAGGTAATCCTTTTTTAGGACATAGCCGCACGTCGGTTGAGGAACGACAATGTCATTACCTTTGCGCACGGTATTCGCGAGCGCCTTGACGTTCTTCTCGGCGATCTTGGTGAAGTTGTCAATATCGCCGCTGTGCAAGAACGGAGCACCACAACATTGTGTCGTATCAGCCAACGTGCATTCAATACCGTTGCGTTCATACACCTTGATGAGGTCGTGGCCGACTTCAGGCGCTTGGTACTCAACAAGGCATGTGGGGAAAAGCGCAACGCGTCCCTGGCGCTTGCCAAGTTTCAATTTCGGGCGGCGATTAAACCAGGTCGTAAAGCGTTGCTTCGCAAAAGGTGGGAGTACGCGTTCACTGGAAACACCAGAGGTCACTTCAATCGCTTTGCGAATCAGCGATCCTGGTTTTGCGCCCATCATCTTGTTCATCAAAGGAGCAGTCGTTGTCGCAACTTTGCCAATCAAATCGGTGCGGCCCATCACGTTCGTGGTGACCTTGTCACGCAGTGACACTTGATCGTTGGTGTGGCGCATCGCATCAGCGCGCAACATCAATCGTGGGAAATCGAGCTCCCATTCACTCTGTCCGGGGATATACGGGCAGTTCACATAACACAATTTGCATTGAAAACATTCGTCAATGACTTGGTCTTGTTGAGCCGGCGTCAACCGCCCGGCATCTTGATCGTCGTGCTGATCGATGAAATCAAAAAGAGTTGGAAAGGACGTACAGAACTTAAAGCACAGACGGCAGCCGTGGCATAGGTCGTACACCCGAGTGAGTTCGTCGCGCACATCTTTCTCGTCGAGATACTTCGGATGCTTCGGATCGTAAGTAATCGTCATGGGGAAATCTCATTCGGGTTGATATTGCGGAATTAGAAAATTTTTGCTGAGCTCATTGGGGTGCTCGGCATGAACCGGGCACCCCAATGGCTATTCAGACAATGAAACTCAGAGAGCGTCGAGGCCCTGCTGGAAACGACCAGCGTGGCTCTTCTCGGCGCGAGCCAAAGTTTCAAACCAGTCGGCGATTTCGGCAAAGCCTTCGTCGCGAGCGGTCTTGGCGAAGCCCGGGTACATCTGGGTGTACTCGTACGTTTCGCCGGCGATCGAAGCCTTAAAGTTGGCTTCGGTTTCACCGATGGGCTCGCCCGAAGCGGGGTCGCCAACTTCGGCCAAGTAATCGAGGTGACCGTGAGCGTGTCCGGTTTCGCCTTCGGCGACTGAACGGAACAATGCAGCTGCATCGGGGTAGCCCTCAATGTCGGCCTTCTGTGCGAACCACAAGTAACGACGGTTGGCCTGGCTCTCGCCGGCGAACGCCTCCTTGAGGTTTTCGTGAGTCTTGGTGCCGTGGAGGCTCATGACTGTCTCTCTTTCATGGGTTGTGGGTTTTTACTTGCTGAACTTCTTGACCGCGATACTTCACGTCCAAGAAACCTTAACTAATGGTTCATGCCTTCTGAGCGACGACGTCGCTACAGCGAGCACACGAACCATGGAACAAAATCGACGTTGAATCAACGGCGAATCCGTCAAGACCATCGATACTCAAATTCTGCGAACCAGCGACATAGACATCGCGCACATCGCCGCACAATTCGCAGACGACGTGATGATGGTCGTCAACATTGGGGTCAAAGCGAACAGCGCCGGCACCGACGTCAATCAGGCGCAACTCGCCCATCGAGGCAAGGTCGGTCAACGTTTGGTACACAGTGCGCAATGAGATACCTGGCATTTGAGTGCTGGCCTCTGAAAACAGCGCCTCGGCCGTGGGATGCATCGTGTTGCCATGCATCAGACGGAACAGCAATTGCCGTTGCGGAGTGACCTTGAGGCCGCTGGCGCGAAAGGCTTCGGTAAGCTCGGTAGGTGATTTCACATGCCGAAACTTAGTCACCTTTCCTTCTAGTTAGCAATTAATGCAGATTAGCAACTCGTGAAATCTGTCTCACAGGGCACCTAAGGGTTTGGCGCGGTACTCTCGCCATGTGCCCAGCGTGCCGTCCCCTCAGCAGTTCAATCGATCGGT
>JBIIMF010000176.1:0-10996 GCA_044338135.1 Ilumatobacteraceae bacterium
GGCACGCAAGTGGCCATGACATTCACGCAAGACTTGCATCCGAATATTGCACCCAAAGAACAATTCGCGGTCACCATCGGCACGTATGCCGCGCCAACGACTCGAACTGTCAACATTCCCGTCACCGCGGTCACGCGCACCACGGCTCGAATCATCACACTCACGCTCGATGGTGTCATTGATCAAAACAAACCACCACAGGTTGCATACACCGCGCCGCCCGCTCAGGCCGGAACAACCAACTTCGCATTGCAGAACAACTCACTCGGTGAAGACGTCGCCAGTTTTTCTGTGGTGTCGACCGGAACACAAAGTTTGGTTCCTGCGATTGTGTCATCCACTCCACCGGTGTTGCAGGCGACAGGAAACACTATTCAATTGACATACAGCCTTGCGCTGGCGGCGAGTCCGGCGTTGCCCGCTCCAGATGCCTTCACAGTGACAGTTGATGGAAGTTCTTCAAACACTGTCTTATCAGTGACGCGCCCGACGACAACCACCATCTTGTTGACGCTTCGTGACGGTATTGAATCTGGAAAGCCGGTGACAGTTTCTTATGCGGCACCAACAACAAATAATGCGATTGCAACTAATGCGGCGTTGCAGGGCACGGCTGGCAACGATGCGCAATCGTTCACTTCGGTCGCAGTTACTAATACCGCATCGCTCGTACCAAAGTTGCTCTCGGCCGCGGTTTTAGCGGCAGGCAATGTTATTGAACTCACGTACGACTCAACGCTGGCAACTGCCACGGCTCCAGGATCTGCATTTCAGGTAACCGCCGATGGCAACCGCGTGAACATCGTAAGTTCAACAGTTTCTGGCACGAAAGCCGTGTTGACTCTTCAAAGTAATGTGAGCAGCAATCAGGTCATCAACGTCTCATACAACGCAGCCACGTTTGATATTGCAGCAACTAATGCGGCAATTCAGCGATCATCAACGGGGCAAGACGCTGCAAGTTTTGCTAACTATCTTGTGACAACAAATAGTTCTGGGGCGCCCTATGTCACGGCTGCCAGTACATCGACAGATGGTCGATTTATCTATTTGGATTACAACGAAGCACTCTTCAATAACCAAAGTATGCAATCGCGATTCTTGGTCACAGTAAATGGCGTGACGAGAAATATAAACAACGCCTATTACCTTTCGGCTAATCGTTATCAACTCAATTTGGCAGCGACCGCTGATTACGTCAGCAGGGGAGCCGTAGTTGCGCTCACGTATACCCCTAATGCATGGGATGCAACGACCACTACAGCGTCGATCCAGGATTCTGCAGGAACCGATGCTCCAGCTTTCATCAATCTTCCTATTACAAATAACTCGACTCTTGACACAGCTCCGCCTGCTCCGCTGCGGGCCACTGTTAGTGCCGACGGTTTATCTATCACACTCACATATGACGAACCGCTCAACCTTTCAATCTTTTCTGGAACAAACGGAACTTCGCTCGCCGCAAGATTTGGAGTCACCGTTGGTGGAGTAGCTCGCACATTCAGTGGATCTGTCGTACCGACAGCTTCCAACGGTCAAGCGGCAAATCAGATCATTCTCAATCTCAGTGCGGCCAACAAAATCAACTTTGGTGAGGTTGTGAAATTGTCGTACACCCGGGGGGCTGACAACACGGGTTCTGTCCGAGACCCCAACAGCAACTTCGCATTGTCGTTCTCTAACTTTGATGTAGCGAATGACAACAATACGCGAGCAGTCATTCGTGGACAGGTTTTCAACGACTTCAATTCCAACGGACTATTTAACAGTGCGGTGAATTCAGGTGAAGCGCAAGACATCGGTGTTGGTGGAATTGTCGTGCGCGCATTTAACCCTTCTGGCGTCAAGGTCGGTGAAGCAACGACTAAGGCCGACGGCACCTACAAGCTCGACGTGGTTTCGGAAAGTAACGATGTGCGTGTTGAGTTCACTTTGCCGACAACAGGACCTCTCGCAGCGCTTCGACCTTCTTTTGCAAATTCAACTGGAACTGGTGTGAAAGGTGGAACGACAGTTCAGTTTGTAACCCTCGACCCACTGGTTGACACAACGGGTGTAAATCTGGGTGTGAATGTTCCCGGTGAGTACTGTCAATCAAATCCACACTTAGTCATTAGTCGACTGTGTGCCGGTACTGGCGCGGTGGTTGAGTCGTCTCCTTCTATCTTTGTTACTCGCTATGACGGCGGTCCTTACGACACAACAACTGCGTTAACTAATGCCTTCACCAGTTGGCCGGCAAACACTGCGGCAACTAAAGCCCAAACCGGCTCAATTCTTGGTATGGCTTACGATCCGGTTCGTCGCCGAGTATTCAACTCGGCATATGTACGACGACACGCCGAGCTTTATCAGATCGGTGGCGTTCCAAAGCCGGCCGCACTTTTCGTAACAGTGCCCGACGGAACAAAGATCGGTGACGACACGGGTGGGTCAACGCAGTTTCTTGTTGACCTTGAAACGTTGATGGCGGGTAACCAATTTTCCGATGGTACGTTGCCCACTAACGCAGCACGTCGGTTGGACTGCATGGCCTATATCACCGCAAATGCTGGAACTTGTACTACGACCACTGGGTGGGACGTCGCAGTAGGAAACCTGGTCGGCATGGTGGGTATCGGTGACATTGAGACTGACGGAAACAAACTTTGGGTAGTCAGTCTGTACGACAAGAATCTTTACGAAATTGATTTGCCATCTGATGGAACTGTGCCGACCACAATGCGCTCATTGGGTTCGCCTGGTACTGGCATGACATGTACAAATGGGAACAGTCGCCCCTTTTCGGTGCAATGGTGGCGCGGGTCTTTGTATTTGGGTTTTGTGTGTGACGGACAAAATGATTTTAATGCGTCGACTCCATTTGCTGCCAAGGACACCAACCTGTCGTTCACGGTGCGTCGCTTCGATCTGACAACACAACTGTGGAGTACCTTTTTTGGTCCTCACCCTCTGAACTCAACCGGCTTTGTTACTAAGGGTTGGGCGGCCAACAACTGGGCCGACAAAGAAAATACGATTTCACGCCGATGGAACCCGTGGACCACTTTTCATCCGAATGCCAGCGTTGACGGTCAAACAAGAGCGGCTGCCGAGGCCCGCTTCCATAACCGGCCAGTGCCGATGCTCACGGAAATTGAGTTCGATCGTGATGGGTCGATGATTCTTGGCTTCCGAGATCGCACTGGTGATATCACTTCATCAAACGACTCGTGGTCGATGTCTGGGGGCGTTGTTGCCTATCCATCGACTGCGTCTGGTGATATTTACCGCGTGTGTCGTGTAGGTGCCGGTTACAGCGCGACCGATTATAAATTTGAAGGAGCAGACCCAACGTGTGTGCGTAAGTCTGATGCAGGAAACGGTAATGAGTATTACAGTGCTGATTACTGGGGAATCACCAGTATCGCGCACGGTGAAATTAGTGGCGGCATGTTGGCCCAAGTGCCCGGTTTCCCCGACGTGATCATGACGGCGTATGACCCGTTTTCTGGTGCCAACAGTGGGGTCACGACCTTCTACACCGGAGGCGTGCGTTACGTCAGAAATAGCACGGGAGCAGCAGCTGGATACCCGAATAGTGGCAGTGGGGCGATGGTCTACTCATCGTCCGACCCACTTGATGTTGGGCCTATGTGGAGCGCTGGTGGGGCGAAAATTGGCGGCTTTATGAAAGTCAACGGAATGTCCGACGTTGAAGCTCTGTGCGATCAGGCGCCGGTTCAAATTGGTAACCGAGTTTGGAACGATATAGACAAAGACGGCATTCAAGATCCAGGCGAGGACGCATTGGCTGGGGTGACGGTTCGCCTTTACAGGTCGAACGGAACTCTTGCCGGCACTGCCATCACTAATGCGCAAGGTGAGTATTTCTTTTCTTCAAATGTCACCGAGTCTGCAGCTGGAAATGGCGATCGCAACGGCGGCGGCTTGACCACTACTGACTCATTCAGTATTCGGCTCAATAATCCAGCCGACTACACCTCAACCGGACCGCTGTTTAGCTATGTCCTTTCGCCAGCCACACAAACGTCAACAACTGATTCGCAGTCAACCGCCGTTGACAATAATGCGACGCTTGTGTCAACTTGGCCAACGGTACCTGTCGCCCAGTTGACTCCCGGAGGAAATGATCACACATTTGACATTGGATTCTTTTACGTGCCTCTTGTACCAAAAGTGAGTGTCGGAAACTTTGTGTGGTCTGACACCGACCGCGATGGTGTTCAAGATGCGGGTGAGCCTGGCATTGCGGGTGTCACCCTGACGATTACGCAGGCTGATGGCAGCCCTGTATTGGATATTTTTGGAGCCTCAGTAACGACCACAACGACAGATGCAAACGGTGCATACGTATTTGCAAACTTGCCGGTCGGTTCGTACAAGGTTTCTGTGACTGATCCGGCTGGCTATGTAGCTACGACTGCGTTGGCTGGAAGTGATCGCGCCGTTGATTCGTCGACGGGCAACGTCACGTCAGCAAACTTGACGGTTGATGGTGCGAGTGACATGACACTTGACTTTGGTTTTGTGTTACCGAAAGTGAGTGTCGGTAATTTTGTGTGGTACGACACTGATCGTGATGGTGTGCAAGATGTTGGTGAGTCGGGTATCGCTGGTGTGACTTTGTCGATCACCAAGGCTGATGGGTCTGCAGTGACCAATGTGTTTGGTGCTGCGGTGACGACGACAACAACTGACGCCAATGGTGCGTATGTGTTTGCAAATTTGCCTGCTGGTTCGTACAAAGTGACGGCCACAAGTCCTGCTGGTTATATCGCTACAGCGGCGTTGGCCGGTAGTGATCGTGGGGTTGATTCGTCGACAGGTAATGCCACGTCAGCAAACTTGACGGTTGATGGTTCGAGTGACATGACTCTTGACTTCGGTTTCGTCGCGCCGAAGGTGTCGGTGGGTAATTTTGTGTGGGCTGACACTGATCGTGATGGTGTGCAGGATGCAGGCGAGCCGGGTATCGCTGGCGTGACGCTGACAATCACGAAGGCCGATGGAACTGCAGTAACGAATGTATTTGGCGATCCAGTCACGACTACGACGACTGATGCCAATGGTGCGTATGTGTTTGAGAATTTGCCTGTTGGTTCGTACAAAGTCACTGTAACGACGCCATCTGGTTATATCGCTACAGGTGCGTTGGCTGGTAGTGACCGTGCGGTTGATTCGTCGACAGGTAGTGCCACATCGACGAATTTGACGGTTGATGGTACGAGTGACATGACTCTTGACTTTGGTTTCATCTTGCCCAAGGTGTCAGTGGGTAATTTTGTGTGGGCTGATACCGATCGTGATGGTGTGCAGGATGCAGGCGAGCCGGGTATCGCTGGCGTGACGCTGACAATCACTAAGGCTGATGGCAGTCCCGTGACAAACGTGTTTGGTGCTGCGGTGACGACGACAACAACTGACGCCAATGGTGCGTATACGTTTGCTGATTTGCCGGTTGGTTCGTACAAGGTTTCAGTTGCCGACCCTGCTGGCTATATCCCCACAACGGCGTTGGCCGGCAGTGACCGTGCGGTTGATTCGTCAACAGGTAATGCCACGTCGACGAACTTGACGACTAATGGTGCGAGCGACACGACTCTGGACTTTGGTTATGTCTTACCCAAGGTGTCAGTGGGCAATTTTGTTTGGTACGACCCTGACAGCGACGGCGTTCAAGGCGTGGGCGAACCTGGTATCGCTGGTGTGACGCTGACGATTACGAAGGCCGATGGCAGTCCCGTGACAAACGTGTTTGGCGCTGCGGTGACAACCACGACAACTGATGCCAACGGAGCGTACGTATTTGAGAATCTTCCTGTTGGTTCGTACAAGGTCACTGTGACGACGCCATCTGGTTATATCGCGACGCAGTCTGGCCAAGGAACTTCCTTAACGGACTCAAGTACTGGAAACGCGACTTCAACGAACCTGACGGTTGATGGTGCGAGTGACATGTCTCTTGACTTCGGTTTCATTTCACCGAAGGTGTCGGTAGGTAATTTCGTCTGGGCTGACACTAATCGTGATGGCGTTCAAGATGTTGGTGAGTTGGGTATTGCTGGTGTGACGTTGACGATCACCAAGGCCGATGGCACTCCCGTGACTGATGTGTTCGGCAACCCAGTGACTACGACGACAACTGATGCCAATGGCGCCTACGTGTTTGCGAATTTGCCAGTTGGTTCCTACAAGGTCAGCGTGACGACACCGACGGGCTATATCGCGACGCAGTCGGGCCAAGGAACTTCATCAACGGATTCGAGTACTGGTTTCGCAACTTCAACGAACTTGACTGTCGATGGAACGAGTGACATGACGCTTGACTTTGGTTTTGTGCTTCCGAAAGTGAGTGTTGGCAATTTTGTGTGGGCTGACACTGATCGTGATGGTGTGCAGGATGCTGGTGAGCTTGGTATTGCTGGTGTGACGTTGTCACTTACGAAGGCCGATGGCAGTCCCGTGACTGATGTGTTTGGTGCTGCGGTAACGACAACGACAACTGATGCCAGTGGTGCTTACGTGTTTGAGAACTTGCCGGTCGGTTCGTACAAGGTTTCGGTGACTGACCCAGCCGGATATATCCCGACGCAGTCCGGTCAAGGAACTTCAACCACCGACTCAAGTACTGGCGAGGCAACATCGACGAACTTGTTGGTGAATGGCGCAGGTGACACCACTCTTGACTTTGGTTTTGTGTTGCCGAAGGTGAGTGTCGGTAATTTTGTGTGGGCTGACACTGATCGTGATGGTGTGCAGGATGCTGGTGAGTTGGGTATTGCTGGTGTGACGTTGTCGATCAC
Organism: Ilumatobacteraceae bacterium; assembly: GCA_044338135.1. GTDB lineage: Bacteria > Actinomycetota > Acidimicrobiia > Acidimicrobiales > Ilumatobacteraceae > Casp-actino8. The sequence continues at coordinate 6,807 of JBIIMF010000176.1, forward strand.
CAAGGCCGATGGCAGTCCGGTGACTGATGTGTTTGGTAATGCGGTGACGACCACAACAACTAATGCCAGTGGCGCGTACGTGTTTGAGAATCTTCCTGTCGGTTCGTACAAGGTCAGTGTGGCGGCACCTTCTGGATATATCGCTACTCAGTCTGGCCAAGGAACCTCAACCACCGACTCAAGTACTGGCGAGGCAACATCGACGAACTTGACAGTGAATGGTGCGAGTGACACGAGTCTCGACTTTGGTTTCATGCTGGCAAGAGTGAGCGTTGGAAACCTTGTGTGGTTTGACACGAATAATGACGGAATTCAGGATGCGGGTGAGCCCGGAATTTCTGGTGTGACGTTGTCAATCACAAAGGCCGATGGCAGTCCCGTGACTGATGTGTTCGGTAAAGCGGTGACAACGACAACAACTGACGCCAACGGTGCTTATGTGTTTGCTGATTTGCCGCTCGGCTCGTACAAGGTAAGTGTGGGGACGCCAACAGGTATGCAGGCTTCTCCGGCATTGGTTGGCAGTGACCGTGAAGTTGACTCATCAACTGGAAACGCAACTTCGACCAACCTCGTCGCCGATGGAACCAGCGATACCACTCTTGACTTTGGATTCTGGACTCCACCAGCCGTTGTCGGTTCGCGAGTTTGGAATGATTTGAATGGCAATGGCATACAAGACTCGGGTGAACCTGGAATTGCTGGCGTGACGTTGTCAATTACGAAGGCTGATGGTTCACCGGTTACCGATGTGTATAACCAGCCAGTAGGAAATGTAACAACAGATTCCGATGGAAATTATCTGTTCAAAGATCTGCCGTTCGGCACCGCCTACAAAGTGACCGTGGTTTCAACGTTAAGCAACTATGTAACGGCACCTGCATTGGTCGGTACCGATCGTGCAGTTGATTCATCAACTGGAAACGCGACGTCCGCAGTGATGGGTATCAACCAGCTGACTGACTTCACACTTGACTTCGGGTATATCGCCAAAGTTTCGGTGGGAAATTTGGTGTGGATAGACACCGACCGAGATGGAATTAAGGACGCTGGTGAATCAGGAATGTCTGGTGTGACGCTGACAATCACGAAGGCTGATGGCAGCCCAGTGACTGATGTGTTTGGTAATGCGGTGACGACGACTACGACTGATGCCAATGGCGCGTACCTCTTTGCTGATTTGCCTGCTGGTTCGTACAAGGTTTCGGTGACAGATCCGGCCGGCTACATAGCTACGACGGCGTTGGCCGGTAGTGACCGTGCGGTCGATTCGTCAACAGGTAATGCGACTTCAACCAACCTCATTGTCGGAGGTGCGAGCGACACGACTCTTGACTTTGGTTTTGTTTTGCCGAAGGTGAGTGTCGGTAATTTTGTGTGGGCTGATACTGATCGTGATGGTGTTCAGGATGTTGGTGAGTTGGGTATTGCTGGTGTGACGTTGTCGATTACGAAGGCTGATGGCTCGGCTGTGACTGATGTGTTTGGTAACCCGGTCACGTCAACGACGACTAATGCCAGTGGTGCATATGTGTTTGAGAATCTTCCGGTCGGCTCGTACAAGGTTGCTGTGACGACTCCTTCTGGTTACATCGCAACTCAGTCTGGCCAGGGAACTTCGACGACAGACTCGAGTACTGGTGATGCCACGTCGACGAATCTGACGACCAATGGTACGAGTGACACGTCTCTTGACTTTGGTTTCGTTTTGCCGAAGGTGAGTGTTGGCAATTTTGTGTGGGCTGACACTGATCGTGATGGTGTGCAGGATGCTGGTGAGTTGGGTATCGCTGGTGTGACGTTGTCGATCACCAAGGCTGACGGCTCGGCTGTGACTGATGTGTTCGGCAACCCAGTGACAACCACGACAACTGATGCCAGTGGTGCGTACCTATTTGAGAATCTTCCGGTCGGCTCGTACAAGGTGAGCGTGGCAACTCCTTCTGGATATATCGCGACTCAGTCTGGTCAGGGAACTTCGACGACAGACTCGAGTACTGGTGATGCCACGTCGACGAATTTGACGGTGAATGGTACGAGTGACACGTCTCTTGACTTTGGTTTTGTGTTGCCGAAGGTGAGTGTTGGCAATTTTGTGTGGGCTGACACTGATCGTGATGGTGTTCAGGATGTTGGTGAGTTGGGTATTGCTGGTGTGACGCTGACAATCACGAAGGCTGATGGCAGCCCAGTGACTGATGTGTTTGGTAATGCGGTGACGACGACTACGACTGATGCCAATGGCGCGTACCTCTTTGCTGATTTGCCTGCTGGTTCGTACAAGGTTTCGGTGACAGATCCGGCCGGCTACATAGCTACGACGGCGTTGGCCGGTAGTGACCGTGCGGTCGATTCGTCAACAGGTAATGCGACTTCAACCAACCTCATTGTCGGAGGTGCGAGCGACACGACTCTTGACTTTGGTTTTGTTTTGCCGAAGGTGAGTGTCGGTAATTTTGTGTGGGCTGATACTGATCGTGATGGTGTTCAGGATGTTGGTGAGTTGGGTATTGCTGGTGTGACGTTGTCGATTACGAAGGCTGATGGCTCGGCTGTGACTGATGTGTTTGGTAACCCGGTCACGTCAACGACGACTAATGCCAGTGGTGCATATGTGTTTGAGAATCTTCCGGTCGGCTCGTACAAGGTTGCTGTGACGACTCCTTCTGGTTACATCGCAACTCAGTCTGGCCAGGGAACTTCGACGACAGACTCGAGTACTGGTGATGCCACGTCGACGAATCTGACGACCAATGGTACGAGTGACACGTCTCTTGACTTTGGTTTTGTGTTGCCGAAGGTGAGTGTTGGCAATTATGTGTGGGCTGACACTGATCGTGATGGTGTGCAGGATGCTGGTGAGTTGGGTATCGCTGGTGTGACGTTGACGATCACCAAAGCTGACGGCTCGGCTGTGACTGATGTGTTTGGTAACCCGGTCACGACCACGACAACTGATGCCAGTGGCGCGTACCTATTTGAGAATCTTCCGGTTGGTTCGTACAAGGTGAGCGTGGCAACTCCTTCTGGATATATCGCGACTCAGTCTGGTCAAGGAACCTCGGCCACCGACTCAAGTACTGGTGAGGCAACATCGACGAACTTGACGGTGAATGGTGCGAGCGACACGAGCCTTGACTTTGGTTTTGTGTTGCCGAAGGTGAGTGTTGGTAATTTTGTGTGGGCTGATACTGATCGTGATGGTGTTCAGGATGTTGGTGAGCTTGGTATTGCTGGTGTGACGTTGACGATTACGAAGGCTGACGGCTCGGCTGTGACTGACGTATTCGGTAACGCGGTGACTACTACGACGACTAATGCCAGTGGTGCGTACCTATTTGAGAATCTGCCGGTTGGCTCATACAAGGTTTCAGCTATCGACCCCACTGGATATATAGCGACGCAGTCAGGTCAAGGAACTTCATCAACGGACTCGAGTACTGGTGATGCAACGTCAACGAATTTGACGGTTGATGGTGCGAGTGACACGTCTCTTGACTTTGGATTCGTAGTACCAAAGGTGAGTGTTGGTAATTTTGTGTGGGCTGACACCAACCGAGACGGTGGACAAGACGCTGGTGAGCCAGGTATTGCTGGTGTGACGTTGACGATTACGAAGCCTGATGGCAGTCCAGTGACTGATGTGTTTGGCGCTGCGGTCACGACGACAACGACTGACGCCAATGGTGCGTATGTGTTTGAAAACCTTCCCGTTGGTTCGTACAAGGTGAGCGTGACTAATCCAACCGGTTACCTACCGACACAAGCCAACATAGGAGACGACACCTCTGACTCAAGTACAGCTTCGGTAGTAAGTGCGGTATTGGTGAATAACGGAGACGCGGACCAAACTCTCGACTTCGGTTTCGTCGTTCCGAAGGTGAGTGTCGGCAATTTCGTATGGTTTGACTCCGACAACGATGGTCTGCAGGACGCAGGGGAACCTGGCATTTCGGGTGTGACATTGTCGATTACCAAGGCCGATGGTTCTGCTGTGACGAATGTGTTTGGCGCTGCGGTGACAACCACGACGACTGACGCCAATGGTGCGTATGTGTTCGAGAACCTTCCGGTTGGCTCGTACAAAGTTTCTGTGACCGACCCCGCTGGCTATGTTCCGACTACTGCGTTGGTTGGTGGCGACCGCGCTATCGATTCGTCGACTGGTGATGCCACGTCAACAAACTTGA
>JBIIMF010000143.1:0-3172 GCA_044338135.1 Ilumatobacteraceae bacterium
CATCCGGAACTCGAGTGCCAGCCGACATTCGACCTAACGGGAAATAGATATTCATGTAACGCGTGCATCCGACGACCTCGCCAAGACTGCCATCTGCCTCAATGCGACGTTGAACAAAGGGAATATCCTGCCCAGCCTGATGACTACTCAACAAGGTTTGGACGTAGCCCGCCATTTCCTCAATGCCATCGGGGACAACCGTAAAGCCAAATGTTGAGCGATCCTGAGAAGCAGCAGATACAAGCGCTGGAACATGCTCAATGGTCAATGGCTCTAAAGCCATTGACTTCCCGATCAGCGTCGGCACGAGCAACATGGTCAGTTATCAATAACCAGATTTGGTTCTTCAGTGAGAATCCACTGAATGTTTGACGAGTCCATGAACTTTTCAATGTCTTCCATGACTAACGGAAAATCGGGTTCGCTCATGTGCGCATTGAATTGGTCGGCAGAATCAAAAATCTGAATCGTGACTCCGTCGAACCCTGGCTCATGACGACTTCCCTCAGCTGGCCACACTGCCGGATGCTGTTCGTAGCGACGAACGTACTTAGCGGCGGAGCAATTCTTGATCAGTGGTCCGTGAATGTTGAACCAGTAATCAAGAAATTCTTGATGAGTTGTTCCGGGCTTGCGCTTCAGAAGAGTGACGAGTCGAATCATGGTCGTGCCTTTCGTGTGACTAAATTTCTATTACAAACCTAAGAACGATCCACCATCGCAGATGATGGTTTGCCCGGTGACGAACGAAGAATCGTCGCTGGCCAAAAAGAATGCGACCGAGCCAATGTCGTCGGTGATATCGCCGACACGGCCAAGAGGCGTTCGTGCCTCGATGGCCTGTTGGAGTGCCGGATTGCGATCGAAAGCCGTCAATAACGCTGGGCTGCCGGCCACTGGACCAATGCAATTCACCGTGATGCCAAATTCTCCCCACTCACGCGCCAAGCTCTTGGCGATCGCCCTCTGGGCCGCTTTAGCCGGCGAATAGAGCGGGATATTCGCGCTGCCTTCAACGCCCGATGGTGACGTGATCAAAATCAGCCGCCCTCCGCCTTCGCCCTTGGCGCGCGCCGAAGACTGAACCAGGTGCGGCATCGCGGCGCGAGCACAAAACAAACTGGCCCACACGCCGGTGCGCGACATTGAGGTCCAGTGCTTGTCAATCTGCGCTTTTTCTAACTTGTGGGGAATCCCACCCATGAATGCGTTGTGCACCATGACGTCGAGTCGACCGAATTGCTGAACAGTGCTGGCAACGCAGGCGTCAACTGATTCAGAAACCGAAACATCAGTGACGATACAAACCGCCTGTCCACCTGCCGAACGAATTGACTCAACGACTGGCTCGCCAGTCTCGGCGCGACGCGCCGCAACGACAACAGTGGCTCCTTCCTGGGCAAGACGACGAGCAATTCCTTCACCAACGCCTTGACCCGCTCCGGTCACGATTGCAACGCGATTTTCTAAACGGCGAGCATTCACATCCACAGCCCTCCATCACACACGATGGTTTGGCCAGTGATATCACGAGCTGCTTCACTACAGAGCCACGTCACAACGCCAACTGGGCTCACTTCATTGCTCAATGATCGAGGAGCAATAGCGACAGGACCCGAAATGCTTGAGTCGATCGAGAACCAGTGCGGTTCAACAGCAACAGCATTCACCGTAATCCCACTTGCTCCCCATTGGCGTGCTGCCGACTTCACCAGAATCCGTGCCGATTCAGCCAGCGCTGCTTGAGGCGCGTAACAAGCGCCGCCTGACATGCCAGTGGTCGGCACTACGACAACAATGCGTTCACAATTCATGGTGTGCGCTTCTTGAAGAGCCGCGATAACTCGCCGCATCGGTTGTTCAAATATCTCGTCAATGTGTGCGTCAGTGAGTTCGGCGAGGCTTGATACTGACGTTTCTCCATCAAGATCGACAACTATGACCGCGCTCGGTGTATCAGAATGCACTCCGTCGCGAAGAACCTGAGCAAGCACTCCCCCGCCGGACACCTTTACACTCATGAAATTCCAGTTCCGGTATTCAGATGCGCTGAAACATCTCCGTGAGCGTCAACCAGCATGATGCGCTGAGAAAACGCCCATTCGCCCTGCACATTTTTTGCGAACTCGTCGTGATAGCGCCCTGATGCCACAACTTGTAACGGTAACTCATCGGGCACATTTTGCAGAACTGTGAATTGCGAACGGGTCCGAACCGACGTGGGCGAATCTGCTTCAAGAATTGTGTTGGTCACAAGGTGCTTGGTTCGCGGGATCCCGTCGTACGTCTTGACGAAGTGATGGAGCACTGCCCCGACTTGTGTGCCAGGGACTGGCGGCTGATCGGGCCCAGCCATGAAAACGGGAGCATCAGCGAAAAGTTGGGAGACCGCCGCAAAATCGCCGGCGTCAATTCGTTCGGCATACGAGTACAACAAATTGAGGATTGCTCTTTCATCTCCGTAATTCAGCATGTTGACACCGTAGACCAACTACGGTGAAGGTGTGGCTGACAACATTGATGACCCCACCCCTATTGGCAACGTTTGGCCGATGGCGGGCGAACAAACTGACGAACTCGTGCGCGCGGCTTTCCCGTTACGTCTCGGACTCGCTGAAGGCAAAGTAGCTCTTGTTACTGGCGCCGGACGCGGTATCGGCGAGGCAACTGCTCGTCTCTTCGCAGTCGAAGGTGCTGCCGTTGTCGTTTGTGACATCGACGGAGATGCCGCTCAGGCCGTCGTTCGGTCGATCCAAGAACGCGGTGGCGAGGCTGTTGCTGTAGCGGCCGATCTCACCAAAGAAGACGATGTCGCTGCCGTCATTAACTCGGCGATCGACAGCTACGGTCGGCTCGACTGTGCGGTCAATAATGCCGGCGTCAGCGGTCGATTCGGCTCATTTATTGATCTTTCATTGCATGAATGGCAACACATGATTAACGCCAACCTCACGAGCGTCTTCTTGTGCCTCAAGTACGAACTCGGCGTCATGGCAGCCCAAGGATCTGGCGCAATCGTCAACGTATCTTCTGGCGCCGGCGTCGTCGCAGCCCCTGGTTTGCCTCACTACACCGCAGCCAAGCACGGTGTGCTCGGTCTCACCAAGTGTGCAGCTCAAGAATTCGCCGCCAAAGGCGTACGAGTCAACGCAATTCTTCCCGGCACAACACG
>JBIIMF010000016.1:0-21756 GCA_044338135.1 Ilumatobacteraceae bacterium
CTCGTGAACCAACGACGAATAGTTGATTGATCGCTCGACTGATACCGATATACAGCGCACGATCATCCATGCGATCTTCGGGATCAACAAGAATCACCGTGTCAAACTCGGTGCCCTTCATGCGACGTTCAGTTTCACAGACGATTTTGGTGTCTCGTTCGTCCCAAGATCCCAAACCCAACTCGGCTCGCAACTGATCACGAAGTCTGACTGAAGGGACAAGTACTGCCGTGGTCCCCACCGGTGCGAGCAATCCGCTTCCGTCGTCTGGTTGACGATCAAGAATTGATTTCACTTTGGCGACATAATCCTCGGTTGTCGCTTCATCGAACTCAATACCAATCGTCTCGGGACCTACTTCGGGTGCCGGCGCTCCCCCAAGCAACGAACGTAACAACCTTGCGATCTGATGTGAGTTGCGGCAGTTGTTCACTAGTTCGCACAGTGTCCAGCCGTCTTCACTTTTCGGCATGCGGAAACCACGACTGAATATTTCTTGACCTGAGTCGGCCACCATCATGAGGCGACGTGGACCGTCGTCATCAAGTAGTGATTCAAGCTGCGCGATCCAGGCAGGACTGAAGTCTTGAGCCTCATCAATGATGATGGTGTCAAACTTCTGGGTGATTGCCGGCCAATTGGAATGCAAGTGTCCAATCACCGTTTTATTCCAAAAAGTAGAAGCCTCATCGGCAGTCATTTCTGAAGGCTCTTCAAGATGCGGCATTCCGTCGAAACTGCGCGCGACGGTCAAAAATGCCCCAGCCACAACACCTTCGTAGCCGTTGAGATATCCGTTGATCTGATCGGCTAGCGGCTCGTTAAAACACGTGACGAGAACTCGTTCGTTGCGCCCAATACTCGCTCGACGAGCCCAAGCCAATGCCAGCCGGGTTTTGCCCGACCCTGCTCCACCAGTAACTGCGACGCGACGATTGGCATCAAGTCTTTCAAGCGCACGAACTTGTGATGCGCATAGAGCTTCCATTCGTTGACGGTGCATGCGAATCCGCGCTTCGGGGTCCCAACTGAAATCGGCGTCGGGTTTCAGGTACTTAATGATTCCATTCATCTGTTCCACAGTGAAACGGGACCCAACCCGAGCACCAGCAAGAAGCAAGTCAATGGCATTTTGAGGATCCTCAAGGTCGGGCGCAAGAAATAACTGTGATCGTTTGATATCAGGAGGCAAATGGCCGCGAAGTTCTGTTGTATTCGGAAACGCCACTGCGTATCGAACTGGGAAGTGATCAAAGACTCCGAGCCAACGATCTTTCAGTTCGTCTCGCAAGGCAAAAGCATTCGTTTTTGCTTGGCTGAAAGGCTGCGGCTTCATCTTTCCCTGAATGCCAAACCATTCACCAGCCTGCACGTACACGCGATGACCCTTGACCTCGAGATGCACGACACCTTGCTCTTCATGAACAAGTACAACATCAATTTCATGCGCTCGATGAGTACGAAAAGTGACGTTAGGGAAAATCAGCCAGCCATCAGTCAGGCCATCAACAAGACGGCTGACAACTTCACGTTCGTCTCCGTTTTCAATTGTTCGAAGATCAAAATCTGCTGGTACGAGTAATCCCATGAACTGAGTATGTCACCAGTATTTCTTGATTCTGGTGTCGAAATATTTGGTAATACCGACGAAATTGACACCAGAAACACAATTTCAGAAAATATCTTTCCCGAGCGCACACTTTGCCGCACACCCGTCGTTTGCTTGGTATGACAACAACAACGACAGCCCAAACAAATCCCCCGACCACTGCCACACCCGAGACCGCTCAGGCGACTTTTATCTCGATCGTGGCCGATGCCAGCGGTTCGATGAGCCACTTGCACGAAACTGTGATCAAGGGTCTCAACGACTTCATCGCCGAACAAGCCACTACAGATAACGACGCCAAAGTCACGATTGTGCAGTTTCCTTCAGTTAAGGACGAAGACGGCATCCAGACGATTCTGCCCAAGAGCAATGTCAAGACAGCTCGCAAGATCACCGGCGACGATTACGTCATCAACGGTATGACCCCGTTGTACGACGCCATCGGCGCAGTCATCAAAAAGGCCGACCAGCGCATCGCCAAGCGTGTCGCCAAGGGCAAAGATCTTGAATCACAAGTCGTCGTGATCTTCACCGATGGTGGCGAAAATGCCAGCCGCAAGTTCACGAAAGACGCGATCTTCAGTTTGATCGCCGAACGCAAAGCTCAAGGTTGGGTCTTCGTCTTCCTCGGCGCCAATCAAGATGCCTTCGAAGAAGGTGGCCGAGTCGGTTTTGCTGCTGGCAACACCATGAACTTTGTTGCCTCCGAAGAGGGTATGACCAATGCGCTGTTGAGCGTGTCCCGCTCGGTTCGTGCCTACTCGGCCATGCCGATGGCAGAGCGCTACATGGTCAGCGATGCCATCTTCTCGATTGAAGATGAAGAAGACGAAGACGATCTCTGATCTTGCAGGTTCGTGTGCTGTCACCCCGCCAACGAGGTGACAGCACACATTCCGCCGTCCCGTTCGTTTAGTTAGTAGCCAGCCAAACATGAGGAGAAAATATTGAAGCCTGAAGGCCCCCGCAAAGTGACAGCGCCCGGATCCATCAAACCCATAACACTCGTCGAACCCGACCTCCCCTCGTGCTGGAAAGACGTCAATGACGCTCTCGCCGCCGGAATCGATCGCCTGATTTTGTTCGGGCCTCCAGGCACAGGAAAAACCTTCGGTGGCCTCAACTTGGGTGACGTCACTGGTGGCGCATTCAGATTGATTTGCAACGAAGACATGACCGCTGCCGATGTCACGGGTCACTTCATGCCGACAGCTGATGGCACCTGGAAATGGCTCGATGGAGCAGTGCTCAAAGCGTGGCAAGGCAATGGTCAAACTGGTGGTCGCATTGTGGCCGACGAAATCGATCGTGCATCTGGCGATGTGTTGTCGCTCTTGCTCAACATGTTTGATACTCCCGAGAGTGCTTCGTGGCAGCACCCCGACTCAGGTCAAGTATTTACACCACGCAAAAACTTCTCGGTCGTCATGACGACGAACATCGAAGATATGCACGACTTACCTAATGCGCTCAAAGACCGCTTCCCCATTGCGATCCGTATTGATCGACCGCACCCAGGAGCACTTGCGCAATTGTCGCCACACCTTCGTGCGCCAGCTGCTGCAGCAGTTGATGCCGACAAGGATCGGCGATTCAGCGTGCGTTCATTCATGGCTTTCGATCAACTCTGCATCAAAGGTATGGATATCGAGCGGGCGGCGTTCTTGGTTTTTGGTAACCACGCCAAAGACATTCTTGATGCCATTCGAATTGACAGTGTGGCCAAGGCTCCGGCAGCCAAGCCAGTTGCGAAGGCATCATGACGGGCGGCTCCACCGCACGCAAAAACAAGAACCAGCGCGCAGTCATCGAGAAGCGCGTTGCCATGCCCGAGTGGCTGTCACGCGAAGACCGAATCGCCGCGCCTTGGACAGTTGTCGAAGGCGCAGCGCAACGTGGCGAAGCATTCACCGACTTGGTCTCTCATCACATGCAGATTCCTGTTGGTGCCGACGAAACATCACGCTGTATTCGGGCGCATGAATTGATGCACGCGAAGGTCAGTCCTACCCACGTCTGGGTCCCTGATGATGTGGCGTACATTTCATACGAAACCATGACCGTTGCCGAAGAGTTCCGCGTCAATATGTTGGTTGGTTCGGTCGGCTTTCCGGTGATGCAATATCTCGCTGACGGAAGTGAGAAGCGAAGCGGCGAACGCTTGGCGCAAAACAACGACTGGAATGCGCTCGTCCACATGACCGCCGCCACCGTCGGCACGAAAGCATTTACGGGCCTCATCGGTGGCGTGAAGTCGGTGCGACCCGAATGGGTTGCGACGTTGCGCGAACTCGGTCGCCAGATGAGAAAGATGTGGCGCGAAGCAACTGCTCATGGCACCGACGATGTTGCATCAACCGAACCTTGGGATGAAGGAACAGTTGGCTGGGCCTTCACCGTCGAGATCGCGCGCCTCATTCATCGAGTTCTCATCAATGAATCAGCAGAAGGTGAAGTCCCTCCCGATGCCGATTCACTCAAGGGCGGGACTCAAGGCGTGCCGGGAAGGTTTGCACCAGTTATTGAAATGGCGGTGAATCGTCCCAATCGGGTTGACGGCCGTCTCGGTCGCCGTAAGCGTCCCACCAATGTTGGTCGTCATCCCCGTCACCTCGATCGATTGCTCACCGATCCACAACGTCGAGTCTTTGATCACCGCATGCGCGGACAAGGTGGCGTTGTACTGATTGACCAATCAGGGTCGATGCGGTTAACCGATGGCGATCTCTGGCGAATTATCGAAGCTGCACCCGGCTGCGTCATCATTGGCTACAGCCACGAACCTCGGTCACAAGGCAAGCCCAACTTGTGGGTACTAGCCGATCGCGGTCAAGTGGTCGACGAAGTTCCTCCCGGCAACGGTGGCAACGGGGTCGACGGACCGGCATTGCTCTACGCATTAAGACGTCGCAAAACTGGCGAACCAATGCTGTGGATCTGTGACGGCCATGTCACTGACGAGACGGACGATGTTCATTCTGATCTCACCGAAGAATGCGCGCGAATTGTCGCGCTCAATCACATTCATCAAGTTTCTGATGTCGAGGCGGCGATCAAGTCACTCACCAAGGCCGCCAAAGGTGATGTTTTGAAAGCTTCGGCCGTAGGCCCAATCGCCCAAAGCAGGGCCTGGAGATCACGCATGGAATAAATCATGCACGGAATAAATCAACCATGAAATAACCACAAGAGATTCTGCACATATCCGCCCCACTCAATCGTTAGGACTACATGACCGCCGAAACCGCTCCCGCCAAACCATCCGTGTCTTTCACCATTACTCCAGGTGAATTCGAACTCCTGGCCACGTTCATGGCCCCGATGCAGTTCAACGAAATTGCCGGTGCATCTATTTGGGTCACGTCGCACGGCGGTTGGCGCGAATGGTTGGTTACTGCGAACGGCATTACCACTGTGGTCTTTAGCCGCGAAGACGAACTCGGCCGAGTCGGCATCGAACAAGATGAATCGTGGGCCTTCCCAATCCCCGAACACGCCCTGGTCACAATGGGCAAATTCTCGGTGTCATCAAGCGACATGAGCGTCACCTTGAGCGACGACTGGGTCACGCTCACAAGCGACACCTATTCCATGTCGGTCTCGCAGAACCCCAACGCCAAGTGCCCACCGATCATTCCTCACGTCGAATCAATCTTCACACCAACGGTTGATGCCGCGGGGCTGTGGACCATGTTGTCGTCAGCACGAGTGTGGCCGACTGGCGGAATGGCTAACGGCATGAATACTCCGATGCGTTGCCTTTGCGACTTTGAGAACCGCCAGCTGGTATTCCAGTCTGACTGGACCGTGGTTGATGCCGGCGTGCACGAGTACCGCATGCCCGCAGAGTTCGACATGTTGCCCGATGGTGTCGAACTCAAGCCCTTCAATATTCCTCATACAGCAATTTTGAAGCTTTTGCGCGATCCCATGGCCGCTGAGAAATTTGGACCCATCAAGATTCACATTTCTCCCGAAGGCGTGCGCCACATGAAACTGGCCGGCGAAAACTGGGCCATGTATGTCCCCACTATCCCTAACGTCCAACAGTGGGGCCACGATCTCGATGAGGTCGTCGGTGACATCCCTTATATATGGGAAGACTGCAGCCGAATCTCGTTGATGTTCCCCGAACTTGATAACGGCATCATTGAATTGTCAGCGCTACCTAACGAATCCCGATTCGGGAAGTACAAGTACCGTGCGACATACGAGATTCTTGACGATGTCATTCCCTCGGTCGAGCTTTACAGCGAACTCAATGCCATCAATGAAGGTACGGCCGGGTGTCGCATCATCGTTGATGGCAGCCGACTCGTCGCAGTCACCGATCTGACGCAAGATCATTACCAACACCTCAGTTCGTACATCTATGCGTTTTCTACGAGCGTCAGTGGTCTCTCGCCAATCCTCTCGGTGATTTCGTCTGCGATCTAGCGACACCTGGTGTTCACTTCTATACCGTTAAGACTTCATATAACTGAGCATTTGTTGTTGAACGCATTTAAGTTTTCGTTCATTTTGTTCTGACACAGTTCGCCTGACCGATGCATAAGGCATCGTCGTGACACACAGGTGGGACAACAAGTGAAGAGAACGAATAAATTTTCGGTGCGCAAAGTGCTCGCAGGCTCAATCGCCTCAATCACCGCAGCCACAATCTTTTTCGGTGCACATCCAACTTTGGCGGCACCGCCAACGGCCACAACAACCCTTGATCTCATTCCGTTAGGCACGTACAACGGCGTAGGTGGACTGGGAGCTTCAGAAATTGTGGCCTTTGATTCGGCTTCAAAGCAGCTGTACATCAATAACGGTGCCCTGAACCGTATTGACATCGTGGACATCGAAAATCCAGCAACGCCGACTCTCGTTCGCTCAGTTGACATGGGCGTTTACGGCCGTGGCGTTCAGAGCGTCACCGTTGGCGACGGAATTGTCGCCGCTGCCGTTGACGTGACTCCAGTTGTCAGCAGCGACGGACGTCAAACTGCAAGCAACGGAATCGTTGTTCTCATGGATACCACGGGACGAATCCTTAAGACTGTTGGCGTCGGAAACCTTCCCGACCATGTTTCGTTTACCCCCGATAAGAAGACGATTCTTGTTGCCGGCGAAGGCGAACCCATTTGCTCACTTGAAAATGCAAACACACCGGCAACTGAAAAAAGTGATCCAACGCTTGTGAGTGATGCCAACGGAACGGTTTCATTAATCGACGTCTCCAATGGTGCGACTAGCGCAACCGTGACAATTTTGGACTTCTCTGCATTCGACAAGACTGCATTGCTCGCCGAAAATGTACGCGTTTTCTTCCCCGGATCGTCGGCTGCCCAAGATCTTGAGCCCGAGTACATCACTACCAATGCTGCTGGAACTCGTGCATACGTCACTTTGCAAGAGGCAAATGCCATCGCAATAGTTGACTTGGTAAACAAAACCATTCTTGATGTCGCACCACTCGGCTTCAAAGATTGGGGCGCTGCAGGACTTCTTTACGATGGAAGCAACAAAGACAGCGATACTGGTGGCGCTTTGGCCAACCCAATTTCGTATGCGGGAGTTCCGCTCAAAGGCATGTACATGCCTGACACCATTGCTTCAATGCAACGCAATGGTGAGACCTTCCTACTCACCGCCAATGAAGGTGACGCTCGAGATTATGACTGCTTTAAAGAGGAGTCAACATTCGCAGACACATCCGGTGCCGATTCTTTCGCTAGCTTTTGGGACACAGCAAACGACGCCGTCAAGGCCGATAACAAACTCGGTGTGCAGAAGACAACGTTGGCCTTCCCAACAAAAGCCCCAGTCTCTGGAACAACCACAAACTTGTATGTATTCGGTGGACGTTCATTCTCGATCTGGAATTCGTCCGGCGAATTGGTCTGGGACAGTGGATCGCAATTCGAGGAAATAGTTCTTCGTGATTATCCAGCAACGTTCAACTCTGACTCGTCCGATTCGGCAGCAACTCCACAACTAATGGTTTCAGGTCAACCTGGACGTATGGACAGGCGCTCAACTTCAAAAGGTGTTGAACCAGAGGCCTTGGCCGTCGGAACTATCGGTACGCAGACGTTTGCCTTCATTGGTCTTGAGCGAGCAGGCGGCATCATGGTGTACGACGTGAGCAACCCAACAGCGCCATCATTCGTTCGCTACAAGAACGCGGCGCTTGAAGGATTGGCACTGTCACCTGCGAATAACACAACCCCCGGCTCGTACGACGTATCCCCCGAGGGCATGGTTTTTGTTCCTGCAGAACAGAGCCCCAACGGCAAGCCGATGCTGATCGTGGCCAGTGAATTGTCGGGCACAACAACCATGTACGAAGTACGAGTTGCTAACCCCACATCGGCACCAACCGATGCACCTGCAGCAGCAACGCTGGCTGCATTGGCAGAAAAGTCAATCACTGCAACGACAACTGGTCTTACCGCAGGCGGATCAATCACGGCCACCTATAGCGGCTTCGTTCCATTCGAAACCGTCCAGTTGGTTGTGGCAAGTACACCAACAGTTATCGCAACTGGCACGGCCAACTCCACGGGTTCAGTGACACTTACTGGAACGCTTCCGGCTGGACTCGCCGCTGGTGCCCACACCTTGTCGTTATTCGCCCCAGTCAGTGGTGTCGGATACAAGTCAACGATCACAGTTGGCTCAACCGAAACACCGGCAACACCGACAACAATTGTCACCGTTACCAATTTGCCGGCAACTGGAAATGAATCAGATCAAATGCCTTTTGCCTTGGGAATTATTGCCCTTGGCTTGGCACTCGTTAGCTTCAAGCGTCGCCGCTTGGCCTGAGTAGCGGAAGTACTTTCTGCTCGAGTTGGTCCAAGCTTTCTTGGGCCAACTCGGGCGGAATACCGCCCATCAACGGATGCATCGTCAGCATCCCGAATTTCTTAGCAAGAGCAACACATTCATCCGGCGTCACAATCGCATAGACGCCACTCGCTCGCACACTTTCAATCGATTCGGCATTGTGAACATGTACGACCGAAGATTGCCCCGGCCGCTGCCACGCACCATACGACTGTGCTTCGTGTAGCACGTAGGGCGCAAGCCGAACCCAATCGCGTTCGGGGTCTTGCGAAACATGAACAAAGCCCGGCGCTTTTTGCGGCAACATGATGAAGCCTTGAAATCCTTCTTTGGCGCATTCGTCGTTGTATGCATCAGCAACGGCTTGATCATCAGTTGCCGCCGAGAAGAAACAACGTAAGCGCGCGGCACGGCGAGCCGCGACCGGAGTCGAACCGCCCATCAATAACATCGGGCCACCTGCAGTGTGCGGAAGCGGACGAACTTTTACTTGTCGACCGCGATAGTCGAAATACTCTCCGGTCCACGCCTGTCGCATGACCGACACCGACTCTTCAAGTGCGGTAAAACGATTCTTAAATTCAAGACCCGCCATTTCAAACTCTTCTTGGCGATAACCGGTTCCGCAGATCACGCTCATGCGACCTTTGGCAATGAGATCAACTGTGGCGATTTGTTCGGCCAAACGAACGGGGTCATGCATGATCACCAGAGCCGCCGAGATATTGATGCCGATGCGTTCTGTTGCTGCTGCCACGGCCGCAGCCAGAGTGATTGGTGCAGGCATGAAACCGTCGTCGGTTCCGTGATGCTCTGACAGCACCACCATGTCGAGGCCGATACGGTCGGCCCACTGCACTTGCTCAAGACAGGCGGCGTACTGCCCTGACGCGGTGACGCCGTGGGCTGGCGAACCAGCTGGCGGAATGCGTAAGTCGTAACGCATGATGATCATGGACATAAGGCCCCCTTAAGAACGATGATCAAGTTCACCACATGTCCCCGTTGTTGAGTCGTGTCCAGTCGCAAAATACCTGCTTACGCGCGTATTGCCGTGACATCCACCACAAATGGTATGCCTCTTCATAACTTCTCCCCGCCGCCCGAATGGCGGCACAACCGAAGGAGAAAACATGTACATCGTGGCACTTTTCATCGTTATGGCAATTCTGCTCGAAGCAATCATGACAGTGTTGAATTCGATCCTTGCCGCTATTGGTTTAGGGGATACCGTCAAGAATCTTCCCATCATTGGCTCCAACCTGATCTTGATTGTGTCAATCCTGATGGTTTGGCTACTCGGCGATAGCGGTCTTTTACTTGCCGGCTGGGGCTTGTATGACGACGACAACTGGATCAACATCGTGGCCAACGGCGCCATTATTGCGGGCATGATTCCGCTCAAGGATGCAGTGTTCGGCGCAATCCAAAAGGGACTTCGCGCCTAGTTCGCGTCTTCAGTAAATAACCCCTCGAATCAGAGGCCGGGACATGGGCAACCATGACCCGGTCTCTTTTTCTTTATCTCTAGCGCATCGAACAGACGTGACCCACCGTTGGGTCAACTCGCCCAGCAAGTAGTTCTTGATAAAGCTTTTCGACCGCAACGGCCCCTGCAGTCAGTTCAACTTTCATCCACGAACCCGACCACTCTGAAAAACGTCTCCACGATTCACCGACACGTTCATCAAGCCCTTCACGCCCCCACTCTTTGGTGCGCAAGGCAATTTGTGATGGAGCAAACAAGAATTCTGGCTTCGGACCAGCAAGGCCTCTACCTGTTGCAGGTGGCGCATCCCAGTGAGTGCTGCCAACGACCATGCTGTACGACAGATCGTCTTGATAATGATCGTGCACTGCATACGTCACCGAGCGATCGCCGGCAATATCAACATACGCCGTGATGTCCGAAGCAGTTCCTGACGGCAGATCGCCAATTTGGTCATAGGTAACCACGCGGTGATAGCAATCAAGTGAACGAACGAAATCAGCATTTTTCGCCGAGGTCAAACCCACGACGGTCACTCCGGTACGTCGAGCCAACAAATACGCCGCGCCAATTGCTGTCTTGCTTGAAGCACTCGAAATGACAACGGTCGCGATACTCGATGCATCATCCTCAAGAACATTTTGACCCAAGTAATCATCAATCATGAAAGATGTCATGAATAGCGGCCAGAGAATCATCTGCTGCGGTTCGCGATCGGCTCGATATGTGGGGTCGTGATCGGTGAACATGTAACGGTTATATGTAGCAGCCATAGCCGAGCGATGTTCTGATGTGTCCACAAAACCACGTTCGTCAACGCGACCTGGCTTCACAATGAGATCGGTGCTCATTGGCAAATAACCGTAGATTCGTCGTCCCACCTCGACTGCGGGCATCCGCGACTCAATTACCTCGGCAAAACCCCACACAGGAATACGACCCCACAAAACTGCAACATCTTGATTTTGTGTGTCTTGTGATGCTGGAAAGAAATCCCAGTAACGCATGCCATCACCAAAGACTCCGTACGTGATGTTGTTGGATGTCAGCGCGAAATTCTCGACAGAAACTCGTACTTCACCATCAGCCAATGGTCGGTCTGCCTCAGCGAAAATTCGTGTCATTGATAATTGCTTACGATCAACATCAAGAGTTGTGACAGTCATGATGTCAGTATTGCACACGAACTGATTCGGCGAATTACGGGCGCCGTTCACGCGCCGCTGGCATCCAGTTTGGACCCGCAGTTTCGTCGATGCGATTCATCAACCGCTTCCCGATCGGTTCAATGAGATTCAAGAACTTCTCGGTGTTCTCAATGCCCAATGATTGCCACACACGTTGTGACAATTGATTGGTGCGCTCTTCAATGAGTTCGCGCACTGCAAGTCCTGCGGTCGAGACCTGGCCATCTTCAGCCAAACCGCGTGATTCAAGATCGGCGAATGCGTGAGTGATTGCTTCGGCATCTGCTCCCCTGCTTTGTGCAATCCAGCCTCCGTAGTTCAGGTGGGCGTCATGCAAAATTCCGGCCTGCACTCTCGAAATATCTTCAGATGTCAAAATTGCGAAGTGAGTATCACCCCGCCACTCACGAATGCAATTGACTGCTAACCACGCCGACACCAGCGGATCATCAACTCGAGGGGCTTGACGATGAGCAGCAAAACACACGCGTCCAGATTCGGGCAGCGAGTCGGCCACCCGCCAGAGTTCGTCACGCATACTTTCTAGGTCATCACATATTTCGGGCACGAATTGACGCAAACCTTCGCCAACTGCTTGATTGCGCATCGCATAGATGTCACTCCACGACGCGTGCTGCTCGGCAAGTGTGACTGCGAACTCAATGAACTTTGGGTGGATCGAATAGAACGCTGCCGACACTGCCTGGTGACCCGCTGGCAACAAAGGCGCGGCACGACTGGCGACGTAGTACCCAGTGCCGTTGGGAATACCTAACTGCGTGTACAACTCAATTGCTCGCGGATCCCAATAGATCCAACCGATTAACCGATGCGAGGCAAACGAACTGCGCCGAGTGAGCTCTAACAAGTCGTGAGCCATACCTTCAGCATGGCACACGACTTGATTGACGATGTATTGACAAGAACGACACGCAGTCGATCAGGCCGTCGTGACCTTGCGCTTCTTCATACGCGCCACACCCTTTTGGCTAGCGAGAGCCACGGCAATGATGAGCGTTGTTCCCTGGAACAACGGGTTAACCCAGTACGAGTCGGTTCCGACAACGAGCTGCAGTCCCTTGATACCAAAGGCCAAAGCAAACAACGCGATAAAGGTTCCGAGAACGTTGGGTCGTCCCTTCAACTGCGAAGCACCAAAGAACACTGCTGCAATAGCTGGGAACAAGTAATTCGGCCGGTCGCTGCGGTGAACAAGCCGAGCGCGCAACCGCAGAAGTATTGCCCAACTTCGTGTTGGACGATGTCGCTCTTGCTCAAGAGATCATCGACAGCAGCGAACTCAGCAACTGGAAGGGACCTGAAGGCTACGCCGACAAGTTCCTCGCGTTGTGGGGCGTTGCCTGATCTAGGCAAGTACTAAAAGAAAAGGCGGGTGCGCAAGCACCCGCCTTTTTTTATACCCCAACATCAACTAGTGTCATTAACTATGTCAAATAAATTCATCTCAAAGAAGTCGCTTCTGACCCCCGTTTTGCTCGTACTCCTCGCCTCGTGTGGATCTGACGACGATTCGACAACTACAGAAGCCACCGTGACCGAGGCCCCCTCAACCGAAGTGGCCTCGACCGATGCTCCGGCAACTAGCACTACCAACCCAGCCGCCGCCAACATGCACGGAATGCGTTATTGCGAAATCCTTTTGCTCGATCTCCAAGAAGGCGGCATTTACGCCGAGGTGTTCAACACCTATCCCCTGAACGATTGCCCAGATGATCAGTGGAAGGCCATCGACACCGCCGCCGTCGCCGCAGATGAAGGCGTTGTGTTCGCCTCGGCCAATGGACCGCGTTACTGGGCCATGAACTCAGTTGTTAAATCTGACATGACTGAAGTCTTTAAGAAGAGTTTTGGTGGCATGGAAATGAATCGTTACGCCAGCGTCTATGTCGGCACTTCTCCCGCAGATTTACTCACCTTCTACAGCCCATTCGCCGTCAATCGCAAGGCCGCGTTCACCTTCAACGCTGGCACCACCGTGTACATGTTGCATGATGCCGAAGGAAAGACATACGTCATGCAGAGTTGGAGTCAGCAGGTTGATCCAACGCTCACCGAAGACGACTTGTTAACTCTTTCTGATCGTCTGCAACTTCCCGAAGGCTGGACCTACGACTACAAGACACTGACTGAAGACTTCGTTGTCGAAACACGAGCCGAAGATGCTCAAGTACTAGGCGACGATCTCCGCAACAGTTACTCGTACGTCGCCGTTGCACCCTGAGATATCAGGTTGGCGTTGTGGGGCCGAGGCCTTCCATCTGCCGAAGAATCGCAATGCGTTGAGCAATTGGCGGATGCGTATCTAACAAGCCAGACAGCATTCCTCGTTGAACAGCGCGTGCTGGTTTCGGATGATCGATCCACAAATGCGCAGTAGCAGTAGAAACGAGAGCAGGCGATGTTGTGTCGGCCTCTAGTTTTTCAAGCGCCGACCGCAAGCCAGATGGATCGCGGGTGTATTGAACTGCTGAAGCGTCAGCAAGTGTCTCGCGCTGACGCGACAGTGCTGCACGAAGAATCAACGCAGCTGGCAAAGCAAAGATGTACAGCACAAAACTCACCAATAAAGCAATAAGCGCTATGCCGGCTCGAGCTCCAGCCTCTTTTGAATTTCCGCGACGTCCAGTTGCCATGACTACTAAGGCAATACGCATTGCAATATCAGCAAGAACTGCAATTGCCCCAACCGTCAAAACCGCGAGTGTCGTTACCGAAATATCACGGTTCTTTATGTGGCCGATTTCATGAGCCACCACTCCGGTTAGTTCGGCGCGATTCATTGTCTCTAGCAACCCGCGAGTTACGGTGACAGCCGCGTGCTGAGGATTACGTCCGGTTGCAAATGCATTAGGTGAAGGATCATCAACGACGTATGTCTTCGGAACCGGAACACCAGCCGCAGTTGCCATTTCTTCGACCACATTGCGTAAACGCTGATACTCGGGGCCATCGGCAAGTTTCGCTCCGGCCAATGACAGTGCCGCTTTTCCCGACACCATGTATGCGATCCACAAGTAAACAACGACAATGACCGCCGTGATCGCCAGCAACTGGAAGTTCATGATGAACGATGAATCGCAGGTTTCGTACCCATATGAGTCGTAGGTGCAATTGGTATTGCCGATGTATCCGATGAATGCAACAACATTGGCAGCGAACCACAACAGAAGGAACGAGGCGCCTAAGAGCCAGATCGATTTACGTCGGGCTTTGTCTTGCAGTCCGAAAAATGTTGGCCGAGGAGAACTCATGATTCAACCCCGATCTGGTCTGGCGAAACTGAGGAAAACTGCCATTCGTACCGACCAGAACGAATGGTTATTTGTGGAGCTGAGGGGAATTGAACCCCTGACCTCTTGCATGCCATGCAAGCGCTCTGCCAACTGAGCTACAGCCCCATACGGGACATCAGCACGATACCAACCAGCACCGCCCTGCCAAAACCTCCCACGACTACTTCCCCACAGCTGCTTCCCTACTGCCGGCGAAGTCGCACCAAGCCTCAGGCACGCCAATCAATACGCGGTACGTCTTTGTACAAACGCTCAATCTCGTAGAACTCACGGGTTTCATCAAGGAACACGTGCACGATCACGTCGCCGTAATCGAGCAAGACCCATGACTGTTCACGGTGCCCTTCGGTTCGGCCCGGCGAACGACCACATACTTCTCGAATACGATCTTCGATTTCACCAGCGACAGCACGCACGAGTCGAGGGTTCGATGCCCCGGTCACAACGAACAATTCGGTGATTGTCAGCACATTGCCGACCGCCAACACAATTGTGTTTGTTGCTTGCTTGTCATCAGCGGCACGAGCGGCAACAAATGCCAATTCGAGAGTGTCGGGTTTAGCCAACGGTTCACTGTTCGTATCTTTGGACTTTGATTCATCGGCCATTACGGTGTCGTTTCTGTTGTGAGAGCATCGGCTGCGTTCGCAGCTAAATCTTCCGGATTGATATTTGGATCCGGCTTTGCTCCGGTCGCTAAGAAGTTGACGAATGAATCACCAAGAATGACTTGGACATCGATTCCTTCGACACGTTCTGTCGCTTTTTCAAAAACAATTTCACCGAACATCGTTGTTAACGGTTCGGCCATCGCACGATCCATTTCGTCGGCGTATTTGATGACGGTAATCGGTGGTGGTGTCGATGAAACTTGACGTACCAAAATCACATTTGTTCCCATATACAGCATGCGGAAAGTGGCCTCTTGGGTCACCTCTATATCTGCATATGGGCTATCGATCTGCACACTTAACGTCGGAAGCACAGCAACCATTGCGCTAGGCGCAACGCTGGCCATCACCATGACGACTTCTCCGGCGTTGTATCCGTAAACATCAATGTCTTGCGGATTGGTCTCGGTGTCATACACACGTTGCGAGGCAAACTGCCAAACTTTCATTGGCCCAGCAAACAGTGCCGACATAAACGCCGGCATGTCGAGCGGAGTCTGTGCTCCGACATCTGGAATAACCACTGCTGGAACAGCACCAATTGCACCGCTACCCACCGAAGTCACAATTGCATCCCATGTCGCCTTCACGCTCGGAATTCGCGTCGACTCAATTTGCGAAACATCTCGTGCCGCCAACACCTGCGCCGCTTGCAGTGGAGAAAACTCGTTAGCACCTGCTGATGCAACGGTTCGCGTTGCATCAGTTTCGGTGTCGGTGACATCAACCTCGTAAGTGGGCGTTGTTGTTCCGACGCGTGCAATCAGTTCTGCTGTTGCGTCGACCCCGTTGACAGTGATCAAATCAATCTGACTGTTGGTCGCACTTTCAACTGCAGCTTTCAATGCGTCGACTCCATCAGATCCGTACACATCGGCCAAACGTTTCGGCTGTCCCTCGGGTTGGCCTGGCACCATCAGACCAACGGGCATGATCATGACCGTCCCGCCCGCCCCATCTGGCGTGAGAGCAACAATGCTGATTGACGACAAAAAGTTGAGCTCGTCCGTCACTGCCAAGATTGCAGTTGGGGTTGTAGGTAATTCGCGAGATGGCAACGCCACGATCTCTTGTGCGGCCTTCGAGTCACGGATCGCTCGCCATGCAACGACGACCGACACTGGCAACAGAACAAGCACCAATACCCCTGCACCAAAAGCGACCCAGGTCTGATGACGGCGCCGTTGTTTCAACGTGCTCATGCTTGGGCTCCTATCGGCGACGAGTACAACGAACGCTCATGAATGACATCCAGAACTTGTTGAGTAATCAAGTAGTCAAGCGGACGACCATCGGTAAAGCGCGATCGGAGGTCAGTACTTGAAACATCAAGGTGAGGCACTTCGACCCGAATCCAATTAATAGTCGCCGAAAGTTGGACCGGCGATCCTGGCCGATCGACCACGACCAGTTGTGTTAACTCGGTGAGTTCTTGAAAACGCTCCCACGTCGGTAGACCCGCCGCCGCGTCATCACCGACAATGGTGAAGAACGATGCATCAGCATGGACCTCACGCAATTTACGCAATGTTTCAACGGTGTAGCTCGGTCCACCCATCTGAATTTCGGTATCGCCAGCTACTAATCCGGGGACACCAGCAACCGCCGCCGCGACCATTGCCAGACGGTCCTGCGCAGGGGTGATCACTCGCGACCCTTCTTTTTGCCATGGCACGTTTGCCACCATCAAAATGACCTGATCGAGATGAAGGGCATG
This sequence comes from Ilumatobacteraceae bacterium, assembly GCA_044338135.1. Lineage (GTDB taxonomy): Bacteria > Actinomycetota > Acidimicrobiia > Acidimicrobiales > Ilumatobacteraceae > Casp-actino8. The sequence continues at coordinate 16,825 of JBIIMF010000016.1, forward strand.
CATCACATTGACCGCCGTGACCAGGTGACCCACGTGAGGCGGGTCAAAAGTGCCGCCAAAGAGACCAATTCGGGGCCCAGATGCATGCTGGTCAATGAAAGCCGCAGACGAATTGGTCACCGGGGCAGTCTACGGGCGCACATCTCGGGCAGTCTAGGAGCGCACATTTTGGGGCAACAGCAGCGTTTGATTGACATGAAATACCTGCCCAAAGCCAAAATTGACACTTTCTTGACAATTCAGAAAGTTTTGCTCAAGTCCCGACTTATACCTGCCGAAAGTTAAAAGCGTCACGAAGTAACGCACAAAGTTATTCCAATACGACACAGCCCTCACGATTTGATAACCTAATGATCCCTTCTTGGGACCATGACATAACAAATACCCCCAGCAATACCTCCAGCCATCGATGACTCAGAGTTTTCACTCCACGGTTATTGATGGTGAGTCCCAGAAACAATTTGTAGTTAATCCCCCAACCAGTTTCAGTTCTGTCTATGTTGCGCCCCTCGATCAGGTCACCGATCGATATGCCCAACGGCACAAAGCAAGCTGAAACATTTACCCCATACGAACAGTTGAGAACAAGAGCATGAACGACTCCATCGGTATCTACCTAAACGACATCGGCAAGGTTCCATTGTTGACCGCCGAAGACGAACGCGTTTTGTCACGCGCCATTGAAAAGGGTCGTGAGGCCGCATCCAAGTCAGCAGCCGGAGACAAGACAGTCGCCGTCAAACGTGATATTCGCGAAGCCGCCAAAGCTAAGGATCGCTTTATTCGTGCCAACCTTCGTTTGGTTGTATCGATCGCTCGTCGTTACCCACTTCCCCAGGGCATGGATCTACTTGACCTCATTCAAGAAGGAAACCTTGGTCTCGAGCACGCCGTTGACAAGTTCGACTGGCGCCGTGGCTTCAAGTTCTCGACATACGCAACGTTCTGGATTCGTCAGGCCATCGGTCGTGCACTTGACCAGAAGGCCAGTCTCATTCGTATCCCCGGCGATCGTTCAGCAAGCTTGCGTGCAGCGTTGCGTCAGGCCAGTGGCGACGGCGAAACTCTCGACTTGTCAAATGCCGAGTTGCATCGCCTCACCACCCCGGTCTCGCTCGACAAGACCATTGGCGACGACGGCGACGCAACCCTTGGTGACTTGATGGCCAATGGCGACCCCACTCCCGAAGACCACATCATCGCTCAGGGCGAAACTGATCAACTCAACAAGTTGCTCGACACCCTTGACGCTCGTGCTCGTTACGCCGTTGAAGCCCGCTTTGGACTCATCGATGGCGAGCGTAAGAGTTTCCGTGAAGTCGGCGAAAAGCTGGGCGTCACCGCCGAAGCCGCTCGTCGTTTGGTGTCACGAGCAGTGACTGGCCTCAAAGAAGAGGCCGAAGACATCTTCGCCTACTGACGTTTAAACGCCCATAGTTCTGCGGGGCTCGACCCCAGTGAAAACGACCCGATGGCTTTGGCCTTCGGGTCGTTAGGCTTTTTTCATGGCCAATACTTGGACCCCTTCATCGTGGCAGTCATTCCCTGCCGTACAGCAGCCAAAGTGGCCCGACCAGAGCGCCGTTGATCGCTCGCTCAAGCAGATCGCTTCCTATCCCCCATTGGTGTTCGCTGGTGAAGCCCGAGCACTGCAGAACTCTCTTGCTCAAGTGTGTGCTGGTAATGCGTTCTTGTTGCAGGCTGGCGATTGCGCTGAAAGTTTCGATGAGTTCTCGGCTAACAACATTCGCGAAAAACTGCGCGTCATTTTACAGATGGCTGTTGTGCTCACCTACAGCCTCGGCGTGCCCACGATCAAGGTCGGTCGTATCGCTGGTCAGTTCGCCAAGCCCCGAAGCGCCGACATGGAAAAGATTGGCGATCTCGAGATTCCTTCATTCCGTGGACACATCGTCAACGATCCTGCACCAACCGCAGAAGCACGCATCCCCGACCCTGATCGCCTCGTTCAGGCATATCACCAGTCGGCAGCAACACTGAACTTGTTACGCGCTTTCGTTAAGGGCGGATTCGCCGACTTGTCACGCGTTCATGCATGGACTCAAGAATTCGTTGGTTCAAGCCCCGAAGGTCAGCGTTACGAACAAGTTGCAACCGATATTGAACGAGCTTTGCGATTCATGCATGCCTGTGGTGTTGACACCGAAAACACTGCGGCCCTTCACGAGGCCGACGTCTACACAAGTCACGAAGCACTTCTGCTTGGCTACGAAGAAGCACTCACCCGCCAAGACTCGTTGACGGGTGCTTGGTACGACTGCTCAGCGCACATGCTGTGGATCGGCGAACGCACTCGTCAACTCGATGGTGCGCACATCGAATTCTTGCGAGGTGTCGGCAATCCGCTCGGTTGCAAGATTGGTCCGACAACCACCGTCGATTTCATTCTTGAGCTGTGTCAAAAACTCAACCCCGCGCAGATTCCTGGTCGCTTAACCTTGATTAGTCGCATGGGCGCCGACAAGGTTGAAGAATCGTTACGACCTTTGCTTCGTGCAGTGCGCGAGAGTGGCCATCCGGTGGTGTGGGCTTGCGATCCAATGCATGGCAACACATTCACGTCAGTCGGTGGTCGCAAGACCCGTCACTTCGATGAAATCATTCGTGAAATCACTGGCTTCGTTGCGGCTCACCGCGCCGAAGGTACATGGCCCGGCGGTATTCACGTTGAACTTACTGGCGACAATGTCACTGAGTGCCTCGGTGGCGCTGACGATCTCACTGATGCCGATCTTGATGTTCGTTATCAAACCGTTTGTGATCCGCGTTTGAATGCTCGCCAAGGTCTCGACTTAGCGTTCGGCGTCGCCGAACTCATTCGCTCTGCCGGCTTTGCCTGATTCATCACTCAGTTCCATTCTCGCAACCATTGACGAGTGGCCCGTTCCGCATGCGGCAGCAGCTGTCGTCCAACGCGGATCAGTGATTGCAGTGCACGGCGAAACCGATCGCACGTTTCGCTTGGCGTCGATTTCAAAAGCCATCACCGCTTGGACCTGCCTCATTGCCGTCGAAGAAGGTTCGGTCTCTTTAGATGACGCGGTTGGTCCCCCGGGATCAACGCTTCGTCATTGCCTTGCTCATGCCGCTGGCTATGGATTCGATACCGCCAACCCCATAATGGGTGTCGGCAAGAGACGGATCTATTCGAATACCGGAATTGAGACCGCCGCCAATCACATCGCCGAACGTACTGGCATGATGTTTAGCGAATACATGCGCGAAGCAATTTTTGATCCGCTCGGCATGGATGACTCATCGCTGAAAGCATCCGCCGCTTATGCAGTCTTCAGCACTGTTGATGACATGACTTTGTTCATGCAAGAACTCATACAACCAACACTGATCAGCGATGCCACGGCAAAAGATGCGGTGTCCATTCAATATCCAGAACTTGGCGGCGTTATTCCAGGTCTTGGTTCTTATAAACCAAACCCATGGGGGCTTGGTATTGAGATTCGTGATGGTAAGCAACCGCATTGGACAGGTTCACTAAATTCACCGCAAACGTTTGGGCATTTTGGTGGATCCGGAACCATGATGTGGATCGACCCAACGATTGATATTGGATTGATTGCGTTAACAGATCTCAACTTTGACAAGTGGTCAGCTGAAGCTCTTGACGCGTGGCCTAGCCTGAGTGATGCCGTCATTCGTTCGTTAACGAACAACGCCTAATTCTTCACCCACGCCTAGCAGATTCATGTATGACCAATATTCGCCGAACTGAACGAGTCTTACTTGGCGCCGTATTTGCGATGGAAGCTGGCGGAAGTGTCATCTTTGCTCTGATAGGCAACCTGCAAGATGAGTTCAACTTCTCTGACATTGGCCTCGGACTGATCGCCGCCGCAGGTTTCATAGCGTCGTTCGTGATGCAAATTCTGATTGCTCCCTACGCCGATCGCGGGCATGCAAAACGACTGTTGATTATCGGCACCACTTTGGCCGTCTTGGGCAATGCCCTCTTTGCAAGCGGATCATCGCTTTTGATTTTCATTTTGGCGCGACTCGTTTCTGGTGCAGCTAGCGGACTCTTCTTGCCACCTGCTCGCGCGCTGATCGCCTCACTCGACGAGGAAGGTGTTTCCGAACGCCTCGGAGCAATGGGTGGAGCAGCGCTTGCTGGATTTGTTACCGGGCCAGTCATCGGTGGTTTCTTAGTTGGGCCACTGGGGCTGCGTTGGCCATTCGTCATCTTTTCCATTGCAGCGCTGATCTCACTCTTCATCGTGAGCACACAACACTTGCCAACACTTCCCTACTCCAAAGATCGTCAACGCCTTGCGTTTGGACTCTTAAAGCAGCGTTCGGTTCTTGTGCCAATTCTCATGCTGTCGTCAATTGCATTGCCGGTTGGCATGTACGACGCATTGTGGGATCGTTTTCTCACCGACATTGGTGCATCCGACATCGTGGTCGGACTCAGCCTTGCGGCTTATGCACTTCCGTTTGTCGTTCTGTCACGATTCGGCGGTCGACTCGCCGACCGCCGCGGCAAAGTCAAGGTGTCGTTCATCTCAATGTTGTTCGTCGCCCCACTCACCGCGCTGTACGGATGGTTCACCGTTCCCCTCATTCCAATTCTGCTCGGCATGATCGAATCGTGCGCACAAGCCGCCGGAGCGCCAGCAGGTCAAGGACTGCTTGCCGAAGGGGCACCTGAGGGTCGCGCTAGTGCTGCTCAGGGTCTCGCTGGCGCGTGCAATCAACTGTTGGCTGCAGTTGTCGCAATCTTGGCAACCTGGGGCTACGGACAAGTCTCAGCACCAACTTTGTTTACGATCGCCGGAGCGTGCGTACTACTGATGGGCTCAGTCGCCCAAGTACTCGCCCGCAAACTCCCCCAAACACAAACTTCGTAAAAAACTGCCTAAAAAAACTTGTGGCGGGAAATTTGGGGTTAACGCA
>JBIIMF010000038.1:0-12288 GCA_044338135.1 Ilumatobacteraceae bacterium
GACAATGTGCGGTTTACCGCACATTGTCGCCACCAGAAACACGAGAAATATTAAGTCGTTGTTTTTTAGTTCAGCTCATGCGCTCGATGATCATCGACAAGCCCTGGCCACCACCGACACACATGGTCTCCATGCCGACGTTCTTGTTGCTGGCTTGCAAGCCGTGAATCAAGGTGGTCATGATGCGAGCACCGGTCATGCCGAATGGGTGACCAAGAGCAATTGCTCCACCGTTGACGTTGAGCTTGTCCATTGAAATTCCGAGGTGCTTAGCCGACGGCAGAACCTGCGCCGCGAATGCCTCGTTGATTTCAACCAAGTCGATGTCGTTGATGCTCATGCCGGCGCGCTTCATTGCTTGACGGCAAGCTTCAACAGGTCCGAGTCCCATGATTTCGGGGTTCAACGATGACACACCGCTTGATACGAAACGTGCGAGTGGGGTCAAGCCCAAAGCCTTAGCCTTGGTATCGCTCATCACCATGACTGCAGCCGCACCATCGTTCAACGGGCAAGCGTTTCCGGCAGTCACTTGACCATCGGGACGGAATGCGGGCTTCAAACCAGCAAGACCTTCAAGCGTTGTTCCTTCGCGCGGGCAATCGTCTTTGCTGACTACAGTTCCGTCTTCAAGAGTCAACGGTGTGATTTCAGCATCAAAGAAACCATTCGACACATTGGCGCTTGCGAGGTCTTGGCTGCGCTTGGCAAACCAGTCCATGTCTTCACGGCTCACGCCTTCTGTTTCACGAACGTTTTCGGCAGTCTGACCCATTGCGATGTAGGCATCGGCGAGACCTTGCTGCGGCGTCCATACGGGCTGACCACCAGCCGAACGCAACTTGGTGCGCTCGCCTGGTCCCTTGAAGATGGGGTTCGGAGCAGTGTCGGCAGCGCCGAACTGGTAACGACTGACGGCTTCAACACCAGCAGCAATAAAGCAATCGCCTTCGCCGGCCTTGATGGCGTGCGCAGCCATACGGATGGTCTGCAACGAAGATGAACAGTAACGGTTCACAACAACGCCAGGGGCTTCGGGAATGCCGGCCAACAAGGCGACCATGCGGCCCAAGTTGAATCCTGCTTCTCCGGCAGGCTGACCAACACCGATGATGAGGTCTTCGATGTCAGAACCTTTGACTGATGGAACTTTGGCCATCAAGGCACGAACGATCTGGGCGGCCATTTCGTCGGTGCGCAATGACACCAATGAACCTTTGTTGGCTCGACCAATCGGACTACGGGCTGTGGCGACAATGACTGCTTCGGGCATGGGATTCCCCCTCGTTAAGGCACGGAACGTGCGGACCGTGTAAGCGTAGCGAAAGTTACCGATGGGTCACATATCCGTCGCATAGGGAAACCCCCAGAAATTGACGGCCAACTGAGTTTTGTTAGGCCCGATCCCTAGCGAGCGACTTCATTGAACGATGTCAGTGCCGCCCCGTGAGACGAAACCGAGAATCGAGTGATTGACGCCGTGACGAGTTGAGTTTTCCAGCCAACCGAGGCGTCAACCCCCAAGGCCCAAGCAACAGCCGATTTGATCGGCGACACATGCGACACAATGACTGCGGTCCGACCATCAAGTCGTTGTGCCAAATCATCGCACGCTTGACTCACACGTTCCTGCACCTGATTCAGCGACTCCCCATTTGGCGCCGCGAAATCGTTATCGCTTCGCCACGATCGCCAAACATCAGCGGGAACCTCGGCTTGGCGTAAACCTTCGTACGCTCCGTAATCGAGTTCGATCCAACGTTCGTCGATCTCGAATGAACTACCTATGCGTTCAACAATTGCAGTCGCAGTTTGTCGAGCGCGCAACAACGGACTGCAGACGAACACAGTGTCGGACATCAACTCGGGCTGCAGATAACGAGCAACTGCTTCGGCCTGAGCAAGCCCAACTTCATCTAACGGATTATCGGTTCGACCTTGCAAACGACCAGTCGCATTGAACTCGGTGCGTCCATGGCGAACAATGATGATCGAACCGCTCATTCGGATAGCGATCCTGACTTCAAGAATTCTCTGCGACGCCCATGGTCACCAAGTTGGAATTTCTTCCAAGCAAAGGCACACATCAAGAGCCCCGCGATTTCAAAACCGATATTCAGCATTCCTCGATCGACAACGGGAAGTCGATCGCCTGAAAAAGAAAGTCCGGTGAACGGCCACCAAAATACTTGCGTGTTATTGAACGCCCCATCGTAAATCAGATGTAAAAACATGCCGATCGGAATTGCCAACAATCGCTTACGAATTGGTCGTCGTCCAATCGTCGCCAACATCACCACCACCAGCATTGCCACGCTGGCAGTTATTGAGTGAAATCCGCGAGCCCCGCCCCAAATTGCGTCAATGACATCGGGTAATAACGCCCCAATCACTAATGTTCGATGGTCAAATGCTGGGTCGCGAAAAACGAACCACACCGACAAGACAGTTGTTCCGATGAACCAGAAAAACATTGTTATCGAACGAGCAACCGATTGCAGTTGGGACATTCGGCAACTTGGTCAGCCGGCAAACGCTTCATGATGTCAAGTTCAGATACCGAGATATCCATATGACAACCGCCGCACACTCCGTGTTGAATGATGGCCACCGCAATCCCCTTATACGAAGCGCGCAAGCGGTCATAGATCGCAACATCAGCGTCAGCGATCGGTAGGACGACTTCGGCTCGTTGAGACAACAACACGGTCATCTCATCACTCTTTGCCGCTGCAGCTTGCGTCAGTGCATGAGCTGTCGTCGCCTCAACTTCAATAGCTCGACTTTCGGTTTCTACCAATTTGCGCAAATCTTCGTCAACAGCAGCACTTGATTCCAAGAGCAACAACCCGCGATCATCGAGCTCGTTACGCTCAGCCGCAAGCGTTTGCATTTCGTGTTGCAAAGCTTCGGCTTCGCGAGGGGCGATAATTGTTTTCATCTGACGCTCAAGTTTGGTACGACGAGTATCAATCTCAGCCGATTTCTTTTCAATCGTTGCGAGTTCGGCCTCCATGGTTGACTGCTCACGACGCAAGTTGTCCCGCGACGACCGCACGTGAGCCAGATCAGACTGTGCCTGAGCATGATGGGTGCGCTCAGGCAATTTCTCCAGAGCAACTTTCGTCTGCTCGATTGCCGTATCTACCTTTTGCAGTTCGTACAGCGCTTTCACATCCATACTGATGACTGTATGCCCTCGGACTAGCAACTTCCCACTGTGTACAGCGAGGGATCAATAGTCGGGACTGGCCAAACGGGGTCAACCACTCCCCGAGGCACGGTGGTATTGAGGTCTGTGATGACTCCTGGTGCCGGTGGGACCAAGGTGGTCGAAGTTGTACTTGTTGTCGTGCTGGTCGTTGTCGTCGTCGGTACCGTCGTAACGGTCGGATCACCCGGCACTGTCGCGACCGGAGATGTCGTCGCCGTCGGAGGCGCCGTGACAGGCGTTAAGCAATCGGTCCCTGGCAAATACAAACGCATCGCACTGCGCGAATTGGCTGGCGGGGTCGCAAAAAAGGTTGCGGGTTGGCCAACAAGAGCGGCGTCCATTGCGGCCTTCCAAATTCGCGACGGGAAAGTCCCTCCGATCACTTTTGGCACGCCCACCGCGACAAATTCGGGAATATTGACCATCGGCAAATACTTGTCGGGATGACCGACCCAAACTGCAGTGACGAGTTCAGGGGTATATCCGACCATCCATGAGTTGGTGTTGTTGTCTTGGGTGCCGGTCTTTGCTGCGGCCACTCGCCCATCAAGTGAACTGCGGCGGGCGGTTCCCGAAACTAAAACACCTGTCATGATGTTTGTCGTCTTGGCGGCAGCCTCAGGCGTCAGCACCGCCACGCCATCATCTTGATGTTGAAAGAGCACGGTGCCATCGGGACCAGAAATGCTCTCGATGTAATACGGGTCCATGTGCAGTCCGTTATTTGCCAGTGTCTGCGCTCCAGAGGCCATGTCAAGAGCACTCATCTCGTTGGCACCAGTTGCAAATGATGCGTACGGACGCAACGGTTCGCGCTCGGCCGGATTGCGCTCGGGATACAAGTACAAGTTCTTTGCCATCCGATAGGTCGTATCAACCACGCGATCAAGACCGACCATCTGAGAAAGCCGACCAAAAGCACAGTTGATTGAATACCACGTCATCTCATCAACTGGTCCGAGGGGCCGACTCACACCTTGTTCAACAACAAATGGATTTTCAGGATCATCAGGGTTCGGCAACGTACACGGCAACGTTCCATCAAGCAGATCGTCATTTTGAACACCCGCTTGCACTGCAGCGGCCAAGATAAACAGCTTGATACTTGAACCCGTCTGGCGTGGAGCAAGTGCCATATTCACTTCATTGCGACCAGCGGCGAATGGCTTACCTCCGACCATGGCTCGTACAGCACCGGTTTTGCTATCAAGCGTGACGATCGCCGTGTCAATTCCTGCAGTATTCGCGGGCAGTTGGGTCGCTCGGGCATTCTCTGCCGCACCTTGAGCAACAGGATCAAGCGTTGTGTAGATACTTAAACCGCCACGGAAGAGTTTGTTGTAACGCTCTTGATACGTCTCACCCAAAAGATTGCTCTTGTTCAACAAATACGACTTCACTTCTTCACTGAAATGGGTTCGCGTAATTTTCTTTTCAGCAATGGTTTGTACCACTTCAGGAATTTGCCAGCTTCCGACGCATTGAGCCGACACCGCCGGATCATCAGATGGATCAAGGCATGTCTTTATGGCTTCAGCTTCAGACCCCTTCATCAAATCAACATCGACGACCGCATCGAGAGCTTGTCCAAAACGACGCTTACTCTGTTGCGGGCTTCTGATGGGGTCATAACTACTCGGCGCCTGAATCAGTCCCGCCAAAAACGTTCCTTCAACCAAATTCAGATCTTCGACCCTCTTGCCAAAATAGACCTCGGATGCAGCCTGGATTCCGTACGTGTTGTTACCGAAATAGATCGTGTTGAGGTAGCGCTCGAGAATTTCGTCTTTCGTGCGTTCCTTTTCAAGACGAAGTGCGTAGACGATCTGCAAAAGTTTGTAGCGCCCATCACGTTCAAGACCGCCAAGAAATTCAACCTTGACTACTTGCTGAGTAATAGTTGATGCACCTTGGCGCGCTCCACCTTCAAAGTTGGACAAAGTGGCGCGAAACAAACCACGCATGTTGACGCCGTGGTGATTGTAAAACTCACGGTCCTCGACGGCGAGCACCGCTTGAATCACTGGTTGCGGGATTTGGCCCAGCAGCACGGGTTGACTGTTCTCAAGTTCATAGGCGGCAATCTCGTTGCCGACACGGTCGTACACATACGTACGTTTCGCGATTCCCTCCCATGCAGGAAGCGCAACCGGAAACTCTTCGTGGGCATTAGCGACTTGCCACAGGCGTGGAGCCACGCCAACGATTGCCGCTGTCAACACAAGTGCTCCCGCCACAACGACGATGCACAGCCGCATCCACCAGGTGATTATTCGCACAACAGTTCTACGGTAGTTGGCAGTTCGGGCAGAGCAGCGTCACCCCCGAGGCACTACCGTTTCATCTATGTCTCAATCTCCCGCTCACCCCTTCCGATTTGGCGTCCAAGCCTCAAAAACCAACACTCGCGATTTATGGGTTGACCTCGCCCATCGTTGTGAAGACAAGGGCTACTCGTGCCTCACGATGCCTGATCACTTCGATGATCAACTAGCACCAGTTCCAGCGCTCATGACCGCCGCCAACGTCACAACCACCCTTCGCATTGGCGCCTTGGTCTGGGACAACGACTACAAGCACCCCGCAGTTCTTGCCAAAGAGCTAGCGACCATGGACGTGCTGTCCGATGGGCGGCTTGAACTCGGTATTGGCGCGGGCTGGATGATCAGCGACTACGAACAGATGGGCATCCCTTACGACGCGGCCAAAGTTCGCATTGATCGTTTCGTGGAAGGGCTCAAGGTCATTAAAGGCGCAATGGCCGAAGGTCCCTTTTCGTTTTCGGGCGATCACTACACAATCACCGACTACAACGGAACTCCGAAGCCAGTTCAAGCACCGTGTCCACCGATCCTCATTGGCGGTGGCGGCAAGCGCGTGCTGTCGATTGCTGCTCGCGAAGCCGACATTGTTGGCATCAACGCCACCATGTCGGCGGGAGTTGTTGGCCTGCATACTTTCAGCACCATGACCGCCGAAGTTGTCGACGAGAAAGTTGCCATTGTCCGCGAGGCGGCGGGAGCACGTTTCAACGACATTGAACTCAACGTCCGCGCTTTCTTAGTGAACATTACCGACGATGCCAAGCAAGCAGCCTCAGGAATCGCGTCGATGCTCGGCGTCGAACAGCAAATGGTTGAAGAATCACCTTTTGCACTTGTTGGCCCAACGAGCAAACTCATTGAAGATTTGCTCGAACGACGCGAACGCTGGGGTTTCTCGTACGTCATCGTCGGTGCCGACGATGTTGATTCATTTGCTCCAGTTGTTGCTGCCCTCAACGGCAAGTAAGACGGGAAAACTTTTGTGACCGAAGCCAAGTCAATAGCACTTTGTGGCGCCGGAATGATCTCTGGCGCTCACGCGATGGCGGCACATGTGCTTGGTAACCCGGTCGTTGCAGTTGCGTCACGAAGCCGAGAAAAGAGTGCCGAACGCGCCAACCAACTGAATGCAAAGTCGGTTGAGTATTCACAACTTCCAAGTGGAGCCGATGTCGTCATCGTCGCGACGCCACCAGCACAGCATTTTGACCACGCTGTTTATTCGCTGCAACGCGGAGCCGCGGTCATTATCGAAAAGCCCCTCGCCTACACCTTGAACGAAGCCGATCGCCTCGTATCGCACGCCGAACAAAACGACCAAAAGATTTTGTATGCCGAGAATTTGGCGTATGCCCCAATCGTTCACGCTTTCATCAAGCGAGCGGCCACCATTGGCACAGTCACCCATATGTCGCTACGTACCGTGCAGTCTTTGCCCCAGTGGGGCGGTTTCACGACTGCCGAATGGGGCGGTGGTGCACTTTTCGATCTTGGTGTGCACCCCCTGGCAATCGCTGTACTTGTTGGTCGCGCGATTGGCGCTGGTGAAGTCGTTGCTGTATCGGCGCACCTTGACGGCGAGGTCACTGACACTCATGCCGACATCAGCCTCACATTTGCCAACGGACTTCAGGCCAGTGTTGTTTCATCATGGCAAGGTTCAGAAATTCCTGAGTGGAACTTTCAGGTTGCCTCAGATCAAGGTGTGGTTCGCGCCGAATTGATGCCGAACCTCAATCTTGAACACAATGGAGAAGAGGTCGCACTGCCTACGGCTACCGCTCCAATCCCTTTCATTGAACAATTTGGTTATGTCGGCCAACTGCAAGCATTTGCTGAAGATCTCAACACTCGCTCAACACCATTCATGGACGTTGCATTCGGTCGCTGGATCATGGAAATCGTCTGCGCCGGATACGTATCGGCACGACAGAACTCACAAGAAATCCCAGTGCCTAGTGGATGTGATCGTTTCGTCAGTCCCTTACAACTTTGGAAAGGCCCGTAGTTAGGCAATGTTTCCCCGATCAGATATTTCACGTCGACTTTTTCTGGCACTCGGCGCTTCATCCTTTGTTGCAGCCTGCTCAAAAACTACGGGTGATGGACAACCAACCGCAAGCTCTGAAATGTCTAGTTCTCAAGCGCCTTCTCCCCAGTCAACATCTCCAGGCGATGTCGAACCGCCGACAAGCACTTCATCTGCTCCGCCTATTCCGTATTCGCAGCCAGGCTGGTTGGCGATTGAAAATGCCCAAGCTGGCACCGACAATTGGCGCATCAACTTAGATATCGCACCCACCGAGCGATTGAACATGAACGGCTTTATTGAAGGGTATGCCGACACCACTAGCGCTCAGTCGGGGCAGGTCGTCAACGTCTACGTCAACACCGGGTCGCCACAGTGGCATCTTGAGGCATACCGCATGGGTTATTACGGTGGACTCAATGCTCGTCTGATATGGACTTCCGAAACTTTTGAGCAAGCATGGCAATTTATTGAACCATCATTCGACCGTGAAACGCGCATGCATACCGCTCAGTGGTCACCCTCAACCTCAATCACGATTGACGACAGTTGGCCACCAGGTTCATATCTCCTGAAACTGAATTCATCAGAGGGTGGTGCGCACTACATACCTTTAACTGTTCGCCGCGATGACTGCGCAGCAACACTCGTTGTCGTCTCGGCTGTCACCACCTGGCAGGCATATAACCCTTGGGGTGGACGCAGCCTGTACGAAAACTTTGGACCAGGGAGTCGCTTTGATCGATCGACGGTGGTCTCATTTGATCGGCCATACGCGTCGGCGTATCACTGGGGCTCAGCAGATTTCTTAACCCACGAATTACCTCTCATCAGTTTGATTGAAGAGTTGGGTATTGACACTGCGTACGTCACTGATATCGATCTTCACACGAGTGCACTTGATGGTGACGGCACGCTCAATCCCGTGTTGACAAATCGCACTGCACTTCTGACGACGGGTCACGACGAGTACTACTCAACACCAATGCGTGCGTCGCTAGAAAGAGCACGCGATGCCGGGATCAATCTTGCATTCTTTGGAGCAAATGCGGTGTATCGCCACATTCGCCTTGAGCCCAACAGCGAAAGCATGCCTTATCGACAACTGGTCAACTACCGCACCGCCGATTCCGATCCGATGACTGCACAGGATCCTTTGCAATCAACAGTTCAATGGCGAAACGCCCCACTCAACCAACCCGAATCAGCCCTCATAGGCGTTCAGTACTTTGCTGCTGGCATCACGGCTTCAATGAAACTCGTCAATACTGACAACTGGGTTTTCAAGGATGTTGACCTCTCCAACGGCCGCACTATGAAAAAGCTTGTGGCGATTGAAGCCGATGGACTTGGACCGTCAAGCAGCGAGCCATCAAATCTTGAAGTACTCGCTAGCTCTCCCGTGATGTACAAGGATTCGCGGTACAACCATGCGATGACTTATTACTCGACTGACAGTGGCGCGGGGGTCTTTGCGACAGGAACAATTGGCTGGATCAATGCTCTCGACATCGCTGAATGGGGCGACGAAAAAGTGTCAACGTTTGTTCGCGGAGTAACAACCAATGTTTTGCAAGCCTTCGCATCAGGTCCAGCCGGCACAAAGCACCCAAGTGTCGGCAACGCCAGTCGCTATCGAGCGTCGGTGCAACCCATCGACGACTGATCATTCTGAAAAAACAACGGGTGGGCGCTGAGGGACTCGAACCCCCGACCTCCTCGGTGTAAGCGAGGAGCTCTAACCAACTGAGCTAAGCGCCCGTCTAGAAGTGAAAATCCTACCGTCACCTGGGTCGTTCAAAACGAGAAATAGCGGGTATCCACGATGTACGCGTCTCGCGCTACTACGGTTTTTCTTGTGGCAACCCGCCCTGGTGACGCTGAAAGCGAACTCCTTCGACAATATCTAGATGACATCGGGACGTACCCGTTGCTCAACGCTGATGATGAACGTCGTCTGGCCGCCCTCATTTTGGCCTCACGTGTCGCCCAGGAAAGACTTGATTTCGACCCGGCACCCAAGGGACGCGAGCGCACCGAACTGATGCGAACCCTGCACGCTGGCGACGATGCCCGGGCTCAATTCATTCAATGCAACCTTCGTTTGGTGGTCAGTGTGGCCCGCCGTTACGAAGGTGCTGGTCTCGGACTCTTAGACCTGATTCAAGAAGGCAACCTTGGCTTGATGCGTGCCGTTGAAGGTTTTGACCACGAAAAGGGTTTCAAGTTCTCGACCTACGCAACCTGGTGGATTCGCCAGTCAATTGGTCGCGCTCTCGCCGATTCGTCGCGGACCATTCGTGTGCCATCGCATGTGCGTGAGGTCTATTCGCTCATCGACCAAAGCACCGAAAAACTGGCCGCCGAACTTGACCGTCAGCCAACAGTCGAAGAAATCGCCGAACTGTCGGGCGTCAGCGCCGAGCGCGTCGCCCTCGTTCACCAGCACCGTCGCCCATTGGTCTCGTTATCGACTCCCCTCGATATGGACGGCGACTCCGAACTTGGCGATCTGATTGCTGACGAAGGCGCGATCTCGCCATTTGAATCAGCGGCCGCTGCTCTCGAGAAGCGAGCCTTGATTCAACAATTGCGCCGCCTTGAAGAACGCGAAGAAGAGGTGTTGCGCGCCCGCTTTGGTATTGACGGCCATCCGATGACACTTTCGGAGATCGGCGAAAAACTTGGCATCACTCGTGAGCGAGTTCGCCAGATTGAATCTCGGGCCCTTGGCAAGTTGCGCCATCCAAGCGTGTCACGCGTCTGGCACGAAGGCCAACGCTCAGCCGACGCTGTCTGATCGACCGATCAAACAGTTCTATAACGGCAACTTGTGACGCGTCGCCAAAGCTTCGTTGAAGATTTCGTTCGAGGCCGCCACCGGAGTTCGTCGAGCAGAGTGATCAAGAACAATCAGTTCACGACCTTGGGCATCTTCAACACGCACACCGACCTCGCGACAGATCAGAAATGCTGCGGCGTAATCCCACACGCCATGCGCGCTCGGGCTCATGTCAATAAATGCATCAACCGTTCCGTCAGCTACGTAGCAAATATCAATTGCTGAAGCACCGAACGATCTGAACTGACCCCAGCCCGCTCCATCGGGCGGCCGACCCGAGACTGCGACCAACGCCGAGTTCCAGCCTGTCACTGGTGGGCGCGTCAACGCCGTACCGTCTCTGAACGCGCCTTGACCGCGCACGGCCCACCAACGCGTGCCCACAGCCTGATCGACCACTAGTGCCACCAGTGGGCCAGCAGCGTCGACCGCACACAGTGATGTGGCGTAATGCGGTATGCCTCGGCTGGCATTTGTTGAACCGTCAAGAGGATCGACAATGACCACGATGCTCCGGCCAAGATTCTCTGAGCCACTTTCCTCCGAGAGTATTCCCACGCCAGCAGCGCGCAACATCTCTAAAGCAACTTGATCGACTACTAGGTCAGCGGAGTATTGGGTGTCACGAAGACCAGATGGACCCCAATCTACGATGCCCTTCAAAGCAGACTCGATTTGATCTGCTACATCGTTCAGCAACTGGAGTGTTTGGGTTGCGTCCATCACAACGAGGGTAGTGCGCCTGTTGCCCATTATCCTGAACTCAGTTTCAAAGGACGGGTTATGGCTTTCATTGATGTTGCTGGGTTTGTCTCCGACATGAAGAGTCATGCCATCGACCATGGCTTTCATGTGCACGATGAGCGCCACTTCGTGGAGACATATTCGCTTCGCCAGTTATGGGAAGTTGATCTGCACCCCGAAGAGGCCTGCGACGGCCCGATCGATTTGCACTTGTCACTTGAAGTTGACCCACGCGCTCTCTTGGGTTTCGAAGATGAGATGAGCAAGCTTGAGGACCCGTCCGACGAACCGCCTCAAGGTTTTGAGTTTCCCCTACTTTTTACGTGGACTCTTCCCCCACTCACGAGTCGACCCGACTTGTTGGTACTTGCGACCGACCTGGCCGGAGTTGGCGGAACCGAATTACCTCTTGAGGTTTCAGCAATTGACTCAACCGCGTCGGTGATTGACGCTCCCGAACACCGCTTATCGATTGTGGCGCGACTGAGCGTGCCGCTTGCCGATGTCTACGTCAATGATGATTCAGCTTTTTGCAGCGTCCTCGAAAAATGCAGTGAAGTCAGTTTGTTCCTTCTTGAGATTGCACCTTCGTGGATGTCTGAGTCGTGAACTTTTGTGCAATTACACGTTCGATGTCGTTCGACATGAAATACTGACAGCATGAATGTTGCCGAACTCATCGACATCTTGCGTGACCTTGATCCAGACACAATTATTGAAATGGCCATTGTTGCGCCAGTGACCGATCGCTCTGATGACATCACAGTTGATCAATACGAAGTTGAAGGTGTGCTTCCTCGTGACCCGGCCGACCACGAAGGCGAGTCAGTTGTTTGGTTGATTGGTGGCGAACCTCACGATGTTGACGAGTTTGTTGATGCCATCGAAGGATCAAGTGAATCTTTGCAAACGGGCCAATACGCCGACGTAATAGAGATCGACCGTAGCGCCGAGGCGCGCAAAGGAATTTTCGGTCGCTGAGATCGCCCAGCGGTCAACCTCGAAGTGCAATGACCACACTGCGCCATACCCATCGGCGAGAATGAGTTATGGCATTTGGTCAACCCGCTGGTCCCCCAGCATCACATTCGCAGATGAAGCAGTTGCTTGAACTTCTCAATGCCGCCGGACACAC
>JBIIMF010000008.1:0-33218 GCA_044338135.1 Ilumatobacteraceae bacterium
GTGCATGGCAAGGGCAAAGACCTGCATGGTCGTCGCGGAGAAACAATGGAAGTTCGCGTTCCTGAAGGAACTTTGATTCGTGACATGTACACCGATGAGGTTCTTGCCGATCTCACCAACCACGGAGATCGTTGGATCGCTGCAGGCGGTGGGCGCGGTGGGCGCGGTAATGCGCGATTCATGGCTAACCGTCGTAAAGCTCCAAACTTCGCCGAACAAGGTGAGAAGGGCGAAGAGCGTTGGCTCAAGCTTGAACTCAAATTGATTGCCGATGTGGCTTTAGTCGGATTTCCAAATGCTGGAAAGAGCACGCTCATCAGCGTGATTTCGGCTGCTAAGCCAAAGATCGCGGCGTATCCATTTACGACTCTTGAACCCAACTTGGGTGTCGTACGCATTGACAACGTGACCGAATTTGTTGTCGCTGACATTCCTGGTTTGATTGAAGGTGCCGCTGAAGGCAAGGGTCTCGGTCATCAATTCTTGCGCCACGTTGAGCGCGCTCGCGTGCTGTGCATTTTGATTGACCTCGCACCTGTTGATGACACTTCACCTCAATCGCAACTCGACATTTTGTTGCGCGAACTCGAGTCATATGATCCGCAACTACTTGAACGTCCGCGAGTCATCGTCGGTACCAAAACTGATTCCGCAACGGTTGAAATGGTTGATGAGTGGGATGGCATGCTGATTTCGGCCATAACAAACCAAGGATTGCGCGAACTCGTGGGTCGACTGGCATCGCTTGTGCATACTGCTCGACAAGAATTGCCAGTTCTCGAAGGTCGCGTCATCTTGAAACCAGAATCTGAAGGTTCGTGGGTTGAAAAATTAGGCAATGGTGGATTCCGCGTGCATGGCCGCAAAGCCGAGCGAACTGTTCACCTTAATGACGTGACGACGCCTGAAGCAATGTCGTATATCGAAGAGCGTTTGAAGAAGTTGGGTGTCCCGCGTTTGCTGGCCCGTGCCGGAGCAGTGACGGGTGATGTCGTGTGGATCGGTGAATTCTCTTTTGACTATGCACCGGAAATGTGAAGGACCATCTGATGCGCGTCGTAGCGAAAATTGGGACATCCTCACTCACTGACGATGTCGGCGTGATCGATCGCGCCATGATTGCGAACATTTGTCGCCAAATAGCGCGCTTGCGGGCCGACGGTCATGAGGTCATCCTCGTCACATCAGGTGCAGTCTCGGCTGGAGTCTCGGCACTCGGAATGCAAGAGCGTCCGAGCGACATTCGAACGTTGCAGGCGTTAGCCGCGGCTGGTCAAAGTCGTCTCATGGAGGTGTACAACGCTGAGTTTGCCAGTCACGGACTTGTCGCCGCTCAAGTTTTGTTGGTACCGCACGACTTCGTTGATCGAACGCAGTACTTGCATGCACGTGACACTCTTGAACGACTCATTGAACTTGGCTGCGTCCCGGTAGTCAACGAAAATGATGCGATCGCGAATGACGAGATTCGTTTTGGGGATAACGACCATATTTCGGCACTGTTGTCTCATCTGCTGAAGGCCGATGTCTTGATTTTGTTGACCGACATTGAAGGCTTGTATACGTCTAATCCACGAACCGACAAGTCGGCGACCCTCATTACCGATGTGTATGAAGGCGACCCATTGATGAGCGTTGATGCTGGTGAATCTGGCTCAAATCGCGGTAGCGGCGGAATGGCCTCAAAGCTTTCGGCAGCGCGTATCGCTTCGTGGTCAGGAGTTCGAGCAGTGATTGCTCGAGCCGATATTGCTGATGTTCTCCAACAGATAGTGGCTGGTGCAATTCACCAAAAGTCAACGATCGGTACGACTTTTCATGGATCGGACCGCAACCTCTCGGCGCGACAACTGTGGGTCGCGTTTGCCAGTGAAGTGAGCGGCCGCGTGTACGTCGACGCTGGGGCATCGGATGTTTTGGTTCTGGGCACCGTATCGTTGCTTCCTGCCGGAGTCGCCCGAGTTGATGGTGGCTTTGATGCTGGTGACACCATTGAAATCATTTCAAGTGACGGCGTTGCAATTGCTCGCGGTAGTGCGTCAATGTCGAGCTCACAAGTTGCCCAATCAATGGGGCGACGATCAAGTGAACTCGAGGACGGTTTCCCGCAAGTTGTTGTGCATCGCGATGCGCTCGTTTTATTGCCCCGTTGAATCAGTTATGTTTGAGTTTCGTTGAGCAATCAAACGCTGACTGGCTGATCGGATGCCATTGACCTCTGGAACTCGCAAGAGAGTGAGTGCGCCAAGATAAACCAGGATGCCGATGGTTGTGCCGACGGCAATTTTTAGAACTGCGCCGAACCCATCGTTGTCACCAACTGGCTTGAGAGCAAGCCACAAGACTGCACCCATCACCGCTGCCGCGGCCAACATGCGCGCCAGGCTCAGAAGTACTTCACCAACTGGGAATGTACGAACTTTGATGCGTAAGACAAAGAGCGCGATGACTGCTCCGAAGATGTATGAAATTGCAAAGGCAACACCGAGTCCGAGTACGCCATAAGAGCGCACGAGAGCGAATGCCAAAATCACGTTCAAAACATTTTGTACGAGATTGATAAGAAAGGGCGTGCGAGTGTCTTGGTGGGCGTAAAACCCTCGAAGTGCGAACAGATAAATGGAGTATCCAATCAGGCCAAGTGACAGGCCTGCGAGTGCTCGCGACGTTGTCGTTGCTGCGCTTGCTGTGAACTCACCGTGTTGTAGGAGTGCGCCAACGATTGGTCGAGACATCACTAAGAAAGCGAATGCTGCGGGGAATGTCAAGAGGCCGACGAGGCGTAAGCCGAATGCGGTCCGTTCGACGAATGCATCGCGATCACGGCGAGCGACGGCTCGGGCCATCTCGGGAATGAATGTGGTGGCGATGCTCATTGCGAGAAGACCGTGAGGAAAGTAAAAGAAAGTTGTCGCCTTGGTGAAAGCATCTTGGCCACCGCTGCCGGGTTCGGCCAGATTCTTCACGACGATCACGGTGACTTGATTGGCCATGACATAACCAAATGTCCAGCCGGAAAGACGAATGAGATGTTTAACCGCCGGGTGTCGGGGTTTGAAGCGAAAGCGGAAATTGAGACCAGCTTTATGGAGAGCTGGCAAAAGAATCAGAGCTTGCAACGCGATACCACCCGTAGCGCCGAGACCAAGGAGCCAGCGAAATGATGGGCTATTCAATACTTCGACGAGGGGGATGCCGTCATCGGGGTGGTGTAACAAAATCGGAATATAGAGAAGCGAACAGATAATGACGATGTTGGCCAAGAGTGGTGACCATGCGGCAGCGAAGAAACGTCGTTGTGCATTGAGCAACGAACCAAGAACTGCTGAGACGCCGTAAAAAAAGATTTGCAACAAGAAGATTCGTGTCAAAGCAGTACCGACGGTACGGAACTGATTGGCATCAATTCCGTCTGCGGGGTTCAGGGAAAATGCACGGAAAACCCATGGTGCGAAAAACACGGCGATCGCAGTAATGAATGTCAGGGCAACGATGGCTGTTCCGACAACTGCTTCGGCAGAATCACGATCGTCATCTTCGAGCATGCGCGTGAACATTGGGACGAGCGCTGCCGATAAAACTCCGCCAAGGAGGAGTTCGTACACCGCGTTGGGGGAGTTGTTAGCGCCGTCATAGGCATCGGCCAGTGCGGTTTGACCAATGACGACTCCAAAGACGATCACTCGCAACATTCCGGTCAACCGTGACAGTCCGGTTCCAAGTGCAACAATGGCGTTGCTGCGCAGTAATTGGTCGCCGGAAGTCTTTTGAGAAACGAGCGTTGATTGACCTGAGGGAGGTGTAGGTTCGCTTGCCTCAGCGATCAACTCAGAATTTGGCTTGTCAAAACTCATCGTTGTATAGGGTAGGTCGTCAAATAGGTGACTTTGACCCATTTGAGCGTCTGAATTCTTGTGTTTGGGTGCCAACTTGTAGGGTGAATGGCATGGAACATCGTTTTTCTTCCGTCCAGCAGGTTCGTGACAGCTTGAAGGACGTCAACTATCTCGCCGATGATGGAATTGCTGGAGTCGCATTCTTAGCTGATCGACTCGCAAAACCGATTTTGGTTGAGGGACCCGCCGGAACAGGCAAAACACAATTGGCGAAAAGTGTGGCCGAAATGCTTGGCGCTCGCTTGATCCGTCTGCAGTGCTACGAGGGTCTTGATGAATCAAAGGCCTTGTACGAATGGAACTACAAGAAGCAGTTGTTGCGTATTCAGGCTGACAAAAATAGTGATTCATGGAGTGAAGTCCACGACGATATTTTCAGCCGCGAGTTCCTTTTGACTCGTCCGCTTCTTGAAGCGATTAGTGCACCTGATCCCGTTGTGCTCTTGATCGACGAAGTTGACCGTGTCGAAGTTGAAACAGAAGCCTTGTTGCTTGAAATCTTGTCGGAATATCAAGTCTCGATTCCTGAACTCGGAACGATTACGGCGACACAGATTCCGATGGTGTTCTTGACCTCAAACAACACTCGCGAGTTGTCGGAAGCTTTGAAACGTCGTTGCTTGTATTTGCACGTTGATTACCCGTCAATGGAACGCGAAAAAGAGATTGTGTTGGCGAAGGTTCCCGATATCACCGAGAACTTGGCCGATCAGGTCGCTCGGATTGTGCGCAGTATTCGCCAACTTGATTTGAAGAAGGCACCAAGTGTCAGCGAAACCCTCGATTGGGCTCGCACCATGATGTTGTTGAACATCGATTCAATCGATGCTCAGACTGCCAAAGAGACTTTGCACGTTCTGCTCAAGTACCAGTCCGATATCGCCAAAGCTGCCAAAGAACTTTCCGTCGGCTTGACCTGACGAGAACTGCTGTTTGTCAACCATGCTTGATCTACTTTCTGGGTTCGTTCAAGAACTCCGCAATGCCGGCTTGCCGGTTTCATTGACGGAGAATCTTGATGCCATGGAAGCGGTGCGGCATATTCCGCTTGAAGATCGCGATGCATTTAAGTATGCACTCGGCGCAACAATGGTCAAGAACAGCGCACACTGGCGTTCGTTTGAGACTGTTTTTGAGGTCTACTTCTCAATGCGCGGGCCCGAGTACAAAATCGGTGAAGGTACCGAAGATGAACTCGAGCAAATGTGGCGCGAGATGCAAGAGCAGATGCAGCAGCAACAAGGCGAAGGTAAAGGTTCGTCTGGGGGAATGGACAGCCTGACTCCTGAAGAAATCGCTCAGATGTTGATGAAGGCCTTAATGAATGGCGATCAAGGTCTCATGCGTGCATTGGCCAAGCAATCGGTTCAACGTTTCGCCGGCATGGAGCCAGGACGTCCTGTGGGCGGCACGTATTACTTGTACCGCACGTTGCGCAATCTTGATCTCGACAACATGTTGCAAAAACTGATGGAAGCGAGCAAGCAAGAAGTTGGTGGCGAACTGACCGCTCTTGAAGAGCGCCTCGAAAAAGATGAGTACGAAAGCCGAATTGATCAATTCAAAAAAGAAATCGAAGCCGAAATTCGTCGACGCTTAGTAGCCGATCGTGGCGCTGAGGCGATGGCCAAGACGCTCCGCAAGCCATTGCCAGAAGATGTTGAGTTCATGCACGCAAGCCGTGATGAAATGCAGGCCTTAAAGAAGTCGTTGTATCCGCTGACGCGCAAGTTGGCGGCTCGTCTTGCTCGTAAGCGTCGTCATGGTCGCAAGGGACCACTAGATTTTCGAAATACCGTTCGCCACTCGCTTTCATATGGTGGCACTCCAGCCGAACCAAAGTTCAAGCAGCCCCGACCATCAAAGCCCGAACTCATGGTTGTCGCCGATATTTCGGGAAGCGTCGCCGCGTTTGCTCGTTTCACATTGATGTTGGTTTACGCGATTCAAGGTCAATTCTCTAAGGTGCGATCTTTCGTTTTCATTGATGGAATTGACGAAGTGACTGAATTCTTTAAGGGCACTGATGACATCAGCGAAGCCATTCATCGAGTGAACACCGAAGCCGATGTGGTGTGGGTTGATGGTCATAGCGACTACGGCCATGCCTTTGAAGTCTTCTGGGACAAATACGGCAAGGACGTTGGTCCGAAGACAACTGTGTTGTTCTTGGGTGATGCGCGAAACAACTACCACGCATCGCAAGCTTGGGTCATTAAAGAGATCCGTTCAAAGGCGCGTCAGGTGTATTGGCTGAATCCTGAACCAAAGTCGTATTGGAATACTGGCGACTCAATCGTTGGCGAATATGCCGCGCATACCGACGGGGCATATGAATGCCGCAATTTACGTCAACTTGAAGCCTTCGTAGAGAAATTGGTCTAGTCGCACATGACGCGTTTAATTTTTGTTCGTCATGGCGAATCGCAGGTCACGGTGAATCAAGTTGTTGGCGGTCCTCGCTCGTGTGTCGGGTTGTCTGAATTGGGTCGTCGTCAAGCAACCCAGTTACGCGATCGGTGGATACACAGTCCCGAGTTCACTTCTGATCTGGTGATCTCGAGCGCCTACCCGAGGGCCAAAGAGACCGCAGAAATTGTGTTGCCGGCATTTGCTGGTCGCTCAATAGAAGTGCTTCCCGAATTCGGTGAGCATGATCCAGGTCCGCAGTGTGACGGTTTGCCGTACGCCGAATTTACGAAACGATTTGGTGATCCCGATTGGGAGAACGATCCGTATGGGGTGACTTTCCCGGGTGGCGAGACAATTGCCGAATTCCAGATTCGTATCGGAGCAGCGACTCGTGCGCTGATTGAACGAGTGGGTAGTGGGACCGCAATCGTTTTTTGCCATGGTGGTGTGGTCGACACAGTTTTGCGTCAAGCTTTGCGTACATCAGGTACGGGTATCTTCGAAATTCATACGAAGAACACGTCAATTACCGAGTTCGTGATTGTGCGCCCAGGTCGTTCGCGCCTTGTGCGTTATAACGATGCTGCGCACACTGCCGATTTGCCTGCATCAACCAATCGTCCCGAAGATTTCTGATACAAAGATCACTCATGAGTGATTCGCAGTGCCCCGATGTCATTGTGGTTGGCGCTGGATCAGCAGGATGTGTATTGGCTGACCGTTTGTCAATGCGTGGTTTATCAATACTTGTGCTCGAAGCGGGGCCCGATATTGCTGTAGGTGCAACTCCTGCTGGTATCGACGGTCATTCTTTCTTCGCAGCACTTGAAGAGCCAGGTCGGCGGTGGCCAGATCTCTTAGCCCAACGTGTTGTCGGACAAGATCGGCGTGAATACGGTCGTGGCCGCGGAGTCGGTGGTTCATCGGCAGTCAACGCAATGATCGGATTGTGGGGCGAAGTTGAAGATTACGACTCGTGGGAACGTGACTTCGGTTGTGTTGGCTGGTCGTGGCGAGATGTTGAACCGTATTTCCGTCGAATAGAAATTCCGCTGACTCAAGCTGATGTTGGTGCTTCATCGCGCGTAGGTGCAGCGCTCTTTGAAGCATGCCGGACTGATGGATGGTTGTGGCATCGAGGTCCGTATCCACTGGGTGCTGTTGGGAGCGATGTTGGCCCAGCAATGTTGACGCGAACTCCCGATGGTCATCGAGTTTCTGCCGCAGATGTTTACTTGAATCGTGCTCGTCAACGTGCGCACGTGCAAGTTGTATGCGACGTGCTCGTTGATCACATTGCAATCGAGAATGGTCGTGCGGTTGGTGTTGTCCTTGCTGACGGTACTTTGATCGAATCAGCTGAAGTCGTTGTTGCTGCTGGCGCAATTCATTCACCCGCAATTCTGCTTCGCAGCAAAATTGATCGACCTGGTATTGGTCAAGGTCTACAAGATCATCCATCGGCACCTTTGACGATTGCGCTCAAGGAGAGTTGCTCCATTGATGCATTGGCAGTAACAACTTTGGCGAGGTTTACGTCGGGCTTCGAACCGGCCGACTTGCAGCTTCTTCCGATTGACCATCTGGGTCACGGCAACGACGGTTACGGATTGTTGAGCGTGGCGTTGATGTTGACGCGTTCGCGCGGGCAGATCACCTTGGCATCTCAGGATCCGTATGTTGACCCAATTGTTGATTTCAATTTGTTGGCCGATGATCGAGATATCGCGGCGTTAACCGTTGGTGTTGAGGTCGCTCGGCATCTGCTTGATTCTCCGGCTTTGAAACGCATCGCATCAGAAGTCTTTATCGATGATGTCGGAACCCCGTTGTCGGCTTTAGGCAATAGCGCGCACGAGATCGCGGCGTGGTTGAAATCTCGAACGGGCGATTATGTCCATGCCGCTGGAACGTGCGCGATGGGAGACCCCCGTCAAGAACAGGCCGTGGTTGACACCTCGGGGCGAGTAATTGGTGTTGAGTCCTTGCGGGTGTGCGATGCTTCGATTTTCCCGATGTTGCCTCGGGCGAATACACATTTTCCGGTCATGATGGCCGCTGAACTCATCGCCGATCGCTGGCAAGTCACCACCTAGGGTCTCGTTTCACTGTGCCATACCCCTTGGGCATGGTTCAGCTATGAACTTCCCGAACCAGCTCCGTCGCACCAAAATCCATCTCGCTCAGCTTTCCCCGACCTCTCCGGATAGCTCTTCAACGTTGATCGATTGCGGCACGTGCGTCATGCGAGAAACCGATGCCTGCGCAGATTGTGTCGTGACCTTCTTGTTCCAAGAGGCTTCAGAAGAGGATGAAAACGATGAATTGGCTCATATTGGTGCCGAGTCAATGGCGGTTGTGTTCGATATCTCAGAAATTCGGGCTATGCGTGCCCTCGCCGAGGCCGGTTTAGTGCCTACGCTTCGTCATCGTGCGCCAAATCAACGGAAATCGGGGTAAACGAACTGGTCCTCCAGTTGATACAACCGACCCTGCGTATCTCGAATCACTCTTACAGTTTGCTCGCGATTTAGGCCTTGATCGCGTTGGCGTTACCGACGCCTCTCCGCTCAGCCGAGCGCGAGTCGCTATTGACGATCGCAACTTGCGTGGCCTCAGCGACACGATGGGTTTCACGTATCGCAATCCGTCTCGCTCAACCGAGCCGAACACGGCAGTTGAAGGTGCGCGGTCAATCATTGTGGCGGCGCGCAGTTATCACTCGGAGCAGCCAGAACATCCTGGAGGAATGGTCGCTCGCGTCGCGCGATACGCACAAGACGATCACTACACGCCGTTGCGACAGGCATTGCAACAGGTGGCTCTGCGTTTACGTGCAGATGGTTATCGGGCTGTGGTTTTTGCAGACGAAAACAATGTGGTTGATCGCGAGGTCGCGTATCGGGCGGGCCTTGGTTGGTTTGGAAAGAACGCCAACATATTGCTCCCAGGGGCCGGCAGTTTCTTTAGTTTGGGTTCAGTTGTGACGACCGCAGTTTTGGCACCAGCAGCTCAACCAGCACCCGATGGTTGTGGAACCTGTCGTGCGTGTTACGACGAATGCCCAACTCAGGCCATTGTCGCTGACGGCGTGATTGATGCACGTCGCTGTTTAGCGTGGTTAGTGCAAAAACCTGGCATCTTCCCCCGCGAGTTTCGCGTGGCACTCGGTGATCGCCTGTACGGCTGTGATGACTGTCAAACCAGTTGTCCGCCAACAGTGCGGCTCCACGATCGGCATCATTCGCAAACTGCGCCCGTCGCCGGACCCGGTGCGTATGTTGATGTGATCGATGTGTTGACGATGTCTAATGAAGGTTTGCTCGACAAGTTCGGCAGTTGGTATTTGGCCGAACGCGACCCTCGTTGGTTGCGACGTAACGCATTGATCATCCTGGGAAATATTGCGCCACTGAATGATGCTCAGAGCGAAGATATTTCTTTGATGAGTCCCGTTGAAAAGGTGTTGCGCTACTACCTTGGAGATATTGATCCGGTACTACGACTTCATGCTCTCTGGGCTGCCGTTCGATTAGGACGTCGCGACTTATCTCGGTCATTAGCCGATGATTCTGATGAGTCGGTTCAACTGGAGTACTCGTTGATCGATTCAATTCCGTTGCGGGCAGAAAACTGATGAAACACCTTCTCGTGACCAACGATTTTCCACCCAAGATCGGTGGAATTCAATCGTTACTGTGGGAATGGTGGCGCCGACTTCCGCCTGACTCATTCGCAGTTTTAACAAGCCCATACGAAGGCACCGCCGAGTTTGATGCGGCCCAACCTTTTCATATCGAGCGCACCAAAGAATCGGTACTTTTGCCTCACCCCTGGATGGTGAAGCGTGTCAATGAAATGGCCCGTCGAGTCGGCGCAGATCTGATCGTGCTTGATCCCGCAGTTCCGCTTGGAATCATTGGGCCACATCTTGAGTTGCCGTACGACGTCGTTTTGCACGGAGCTGAAGTGACTGTCCCTGGTCGTATTCCTGGATCGAAGCAAGTTTTGGGACGGGTACTGCGACATGCGCGTCATGTTGTTGCTGCTGGTGGATACCCAGCTGCCGAGGCTGTGCACGCAGCCGGTCGTGATCTGCCGATGACCATTGTCCCGCCCGGTGTCGATAGCACACGCTTTGTTCCGCTGTCGGCAGACGAACGATCACAGGCTCGCAAAGATTTTGGTTTCACTGATGAGACCGAGTTGATTATTGGTATCAGTCGTTTGGTTCCGCGTAAAGGATTCGATACTGCAATTCGCGCGGTTGCCACGTTGAAGGCGACGCGACCTAACTTGGTTCTTGCAATAGCCGGATCTGGACGCGATCGCGAGCGACTCGAAAAACTTGCTCGCGAACTTGATGCCCCAGTCACATTTATGGGACGTGTCTCGCACGATGATTTACCCCGTTTGTATGGCTGCGCCGATATCTACACCATGTTGTGTCGAAATCGTTGGGGTGGTCTTGAACAAGAAGGTTTTGGCATTGTTTTTGTTGAAGCGGCGGCCTGTGGAATTCCGCAAATAGCTGGATCCAGCGGAGGGGCCGCCGAGGCCGTCGCTCATGGCGAAACTGGTTTTGTGGTGGATGACTCAGAAGATGTCAAGACCGTGGCTTCACATATCGAAACCCTGTTGAACGATCCTGAGTTGCGTCGCCGTATGGGTGAGGCATCTCGTCAACGGGCTGTGCAAGAATTTTCCTACGAAATGCTCGCCGAGCGTCTCGGTAATGTCTTTGGAGTTTGGTCATGAATGGCATCAATATTTTGCGCGCCAATGTCGTCGCAACAGTGATTTTTAGTATCTCGGCCATTGCTGCGGCCATAATTTTTGAAGGGTTCGCCAAGACCCAAGGAGTCATCGTTGCGCTCGCTCTTTTTACTATTGGTATCGCAACCTTTCTTTGGGGGTATTGGACTGCGGTGCAACGAAGCCGTGAACAAGAGATATCTGTCGCCGAACTGTATTTCTTGATGGGTCAAGCCATTCCCAAAAAAGTGAAGGTCGTGATGCATTCATGTTTGACGGCCCAATGCGTTGTCGCAGTCGCTACTGCACTGGCTCGTCCGAACACGTTTCAAGAGGGAGCAGAGGGTTCCAGTCGTGGTTCGACTTTGGCTTTCGGTGTCCTCGTGCCGGTGTTGGGACTTGGATTGAACGGATTATGGGCCGCGACATACGGAACTTTCGGGGCCCGCCGGCTCAAAGGTGAGACTTCTCCGTCTGGGAGCCACCCCGACGACGGTCAGATCGGCTAGAACATAGTCATGGCTGACACCGCGTCACTGACGATCACCATTCAAGCGCCGCACGAAAAATGCTGGGCTATCGCCACCGACTTTGAGCGTTACCCCGATTGGGCTAAGGACGTGAAATCGGCAATTGTGCTGGCACGCGACGATGAGGGACGCGCCACACAAGTTGAATTCCGTACGTCAGCTCTTGGACGTAGTACGCATTACACCTTGGCCTATGACTACAGCGCGGCTCCGGCCCGTTTGTCGTGGCACATGGTTTCTGGTGACATCATGCGCGCGGTTGATGGTGCATATATGTTTTCTCCCGATAATTCGGGTGGCGTTGTTCTGACATACAACTTGTCCATTGAACTCGTTGTTCCCCTTCCAGGTTTTGTCAAGCGTCGAGCAGAAGTTCGAATTCTCAACACTGTTAAAGAGTTGAAGGTTCAAGCCGAAACCGCACAGTGAAGTTAGCGAAATGCCTGTAACGACCGGGCGACGCGCTGGTATTGATGTCGGGGGAACAAAATGCCTCGGCGTGGTGTGGCAAAACGGACAAGTACTACACGAGGTGCGTCGTGACACACCTGAGGGTGCTGACGAGATTATCGATGCCCTTGTTGCGATTGTCGGCGAGTTGGGCGATGTTGAATCGGTGGGTGTTGGTGTTCCTGGATTAGTCACCCGTCAAGGTGTCTTGCGAGCGGCGCCAAATTTAGTTGATATCGCCGACTTTGCGGTTGGTCCACTGTTGAGAGATGTTCTGCACTGCGACGTCGCTGTCGAGAATGACGTGACATGCGCCGCGGTTGCTGAATGGTCTGTTGGTGCGGCGCAAGGTGTTGACGACGTTGTTGTCGTGACACTGGGTACGGGCATTGGTGGGGGTCTTGTTTCAGGCGGAAAACTCGTTCGGGGGACTAACGGTTTTGCTGGCGAGATTGGGCACATGGTCATTGATCCGTCTGGTCCGGCATGTGTCTGCGGGCAGCGGGGATGTTGGGAACGGTATGCCTCAGGAAATGGTTTGGCCTACTTGGGCGCGCTGGCCGCCGAAAAAGGTTCGGCCGAACGAGTCAAACAAATAGCGGGAAGCACCGACCAGATTCGTGGTGAGCACATTCGCGAAGCTGCTCTTGAGGGAGATCAGCAGGCGCTCGAGATCATCGACGATTTCGCTCGCTGGGTTGCTCTCGGATTATCCAACCTCACAAACCTGCTAGACCCTGCGATGATCGTTATTGGTGGCGGCCTGGCAGGTTCGGGTGATTTATTTCTTGATCCAATTCAGCGTTGGTTCGGCGAGCTTTTGTATTCTCCGAATCTTCGACCGCATCCGAAACTTGTGTTGGCGACATTTGGCGAACAAGCGGGGGCAATTGGCGCCGCATTGTTGGCGCAATACGCACACGTTTCTGACATCTAATGTTTATGGCACGGCAACGTCTGACTGGTTAGTGTCAAGGCGTGCAAACTTACGTTCTACGTTTGTGGCTTCCTGATATCCCTGGAACGCTCGGTCGTGTGGCCGCAGCTATTGGGCAAGCCCATGGTGACGTGATCGGAATTGAAATTCTCG
The DNA here is from genome assembly GCA_044338135.1 of Ilumatobacteraceae bacterium. Taxonomy (GTDB): domain Bacteria; phylum Actinomycetota; class Acidimicrobiia; order Acidimicrobiales; family Ilumatobacteraceae; genus Casp-actino8. The sequence goes on from JBIIMF010000008.1 coordinate 13,134, forward strand.
AACGTGGAGCGGGTATGGCGATCGACGAATTGATCGTGACATTGCCGATTGACGATTCAGCAAAAGACAGTGCCCTTCGCCTTGAAGAATTGATCGCTCATGTGAGCCTCGTCGAAGGCGTGGCGATCGAAGATGTGCACCGAGTAGCCGAGGATCGGCCAGACCAAAGTGTGTTAGCTCTTGATACCGCCGCACGCATTATGGAGACACCTCATGATGAGCGGACTGAAGCAGTATGCGAGTTAGTGCGCGACATGCTTGAGGCAGATTGGTGCACAGTGGTTCCTCGTGGAGAGCCGACACCTCTGGCAGTATCGGGAGACGTTCCTGACTTGCCGTGGGTAATGGCATTTCTCGGAGGTATTAGTCATCTTGCGAGCGATGTAGAACACGAACATACGCCAGCTGATGTGGCTTGGGCGCCACTCGATTTACTAGATGCGGCCATTGTGGTTGGTCGTCAACGTGGAGCTTTTCGTCTTCGTGAGCGACAACATCTGACTCTGATAGCGCGCATAGTGAGTTCGGCGCTGGCATAGTTTTAATCAATCAACTGTTCGGCCCAGTCGCGTGAACGAGCCACTGCGTTCAGCCAAGTTTGATGCAGGGCATCGCTGAGAATTCTTTCAATTGAATCAGGTTCGTGCGGCGCCACTTCAAGATCGCATACCCAGCGCTCGCTCAATGCCTCGAGAGACGGCCAAATGTTTTCGGCGAGTCCGGCAAGGAATGCTGCACCGAGAGCGGTGGTTTCTTGATCTAGAGGTCGGCGCACTGTGATCCCGAGTTGGTCGGCCTGAAGAGTGAGGAGGAGATTCATAACTGATGCCCCGCCGTCGACGCGGAGTTCAGCGATGCGTGTGCCGCTTGCTTGTTGCATTGCCTCAACGGCATCTCGAGTTTGTAGTGCCATTGCCTCAACGACTGCTCGAGCAATGTGGGCACGATTGGTTCCACGGGTGATGCCGATCAGAGTGCCCCGAGCGTAGGGATCCCACCAAGGACTGCCGAGACCAGTGAAAGCTGGAACAAGGTAAATGCCGCCGTTGTCACTGACGGATTCTGCCAGTGGTCCGATGTCTGCCGATGTTGAAATGATTTCAAGTCCGTCGCGTAACCATTGAACTGCTGCTCCGGTCACGAAGATGGCACCTTCAAGAGCGTATGTCGATGTGACCGAGCCATCCGGGTTCGTGAGGCTCCAGGCAACTGTCGTGAGCATTCCGGCGGTTGGTTCAGGGCAACTTGTGCCGACGTTCATCAAGATAAAGCTTCCCGTGCCATATGTATTTTTGGTCATTCCGGGTTCGAAACATGTTTGTCCGAACAATGCTGATTGTTGGTCACCAGCAATTCCGGAAATAGGAATACCAGTTGGTATCTCGGGAGAAGCAGTCGTTCCGAAACGACCGCTAGATGGACGGACTTCAGGAAGAAAAGTTAAAGGAACGCCAAGTAGTTCACTCATCGTTGAACTCCAAGTCAATGAGCGAATGTCAAACAACATTGTGCGACTGGCGTTGGATGGGTCGGTTGCGAAAACTTCTCCATGAGTCAGTTTCCAAAGAATCCAACTATCAATAGTCGCGAGCGCTAAGTCTGCCGACTGGGGAACGCCGTGAGCCAACATCCAGGCCATCTTTGTTCCAGAGAAATAAGGATCAAGGACCAGTCCAGTGATTGACCGAACTGTTTCCAGGTGGCCATCTTGAGCGAGTTTTTCGCACATTGGAGCAGTGCGACGGTCTTGCCAGACGATGGCATGTCCGTACACCTCGCCAGTTGAACGATTCCAGGCGACCACTGTCTCTCGTTGATTGGTGATGCCAATGGCTAGTGGCGTACCTATTTTGGCGACCACTTCATTAAAGGTTTCAACGACCGCACGCCAAATCTCTTCAGCGTCATGTTCGACCCAGCCAGGTTCGGGGAAGTGTTGTGTGAATTCGCGATATGCCGCGACAACTTCTTGACCATCAACGAAAACGGCTCGACAACGAACACCAGTCGTGCCAGCATCAATGGCCATGATGTAGCGAGATATGGTCATCGCTATCGTTTTTTGCGCTTGTTTGAACGAAACTGCGAAGGGCCAGTGGTGGTGCGACTCGTAGGCGCTGGACGAGTTCGAATCGGTTGGGAAGTTGTGGTGCTGCTACTACTTGACGAGCGCCGACTTGATCGGGGAGCGCGAGGCGGTGTCTCGCGGCGAAGATCAGTGAGAGTCTTGCGTTGATAACCCATTTTGGCGAGTACTGCACCAAAGATCAGGTACATCGGAAATGACGCAGCGAGTCCGACGACTGAACCGGCGGACACATTGTCCCGCAGAAAGATCAGGAAAACGACGGCCATGACGACGGCGTACACAATCCACTCACGAATCAGACGTGCCCAATTGACGGTTCTTGTTGAATCCCAAGCCATGGCTCCATTGTTTCATGCCTAGGCTGGGTTTATGCGCATTGGAATCATGACAGGCGGCGGAGATTGTCCAGGTTTGAACGCGGTGATTCGAGCAGTCGTCCGCAAAGGAGTTTCTGCGTATGACGACGAGTTCTTGGGTTTTCTAGATTCATGGGATGGCGTGATGGAGCAGCGCTACGTATCACTGCAGGAAGGTGACGTGCGCGGACTTTTGCCGCGAGGTGGGACGATTCTGGGTACTCGTCGCGGAAGTCCTTATGACTCAAGTGACGGTGTTGATCGCGTGAAAAAGTGTTTTACCGACCAGCGACTTGATGGTCTCATCGTCATCGGTGGGAACGGGTCATTGACCGTTGCATCGTTGATCTTCAGTGAAACTGGTTTACCGATCGTAGGTGTTCCCAAGACTATTGACAATGATGTTTTCGGAACCGATCTCACATTCGGATTTCACACTGCAGTTCAGATAGCGACAGATGCAATTGATCGGCTGCATACGACGGCTGAGAGTCACGACCGAGTCATGGTGGTTGAACTCATGGGACGTGACACGGGTTGGATCGCGTTGTACGCCGGAATAGCTGGTGGGGCAACTGTCATTTTGGTACCCGAGGAACCCTTTGACATTGCGACAGTGTGTGAACAGGTCGCAGATCGACATCGTGGAGGCCGTTATGCCTCGATCGTGGTCGTTGCCGAGGGCGCACAACCAATTGCTGGTTCGCTGAAATTGCCAGAATACGAGCACGATCAAATTGGTCGACCGCGGTACGGCGGTATCTGTGTCGCTATTGCTGAAGAAATCGAAAAGAGAACTGGTTACGAATCGCGAGTTGTGCAAATCGGACATGTGCAACGTGGCGGGACTCCAACTGCCTATGACCGAATCTTGTCGACGCGCTTTGGTTTGGCGGCGGTTGATGCATTGCACAACGGCGCAGTTGGACATATGGTCGCGTTGCGTTCTTCGCAAGTCACAACAGTTGCTTTGAGCGAAGTAGTGAATAAGGAGCGTCCAATTGACATGAATTTGTTTCATGAAATTGGCGCGGTCTTTTTCGGTTAGGCGAGCGCGAGAATTTACTTGTCAGTGGGTGAGGCAATGATTGCCGGATAAAACGGTTGGCTACTGATTGCGTGACCTGGAAAATCGTACGCAGTCAGGGCTTGTGACGTTAACGAACCGTCTCCTTTAGGCCATTCGTTCACCTGGCCGTTCACGACAATCAGGACGCGCTCAATTCCAGCAATATCGCACAACGTCAGCACGATCTGGGCAACTGAAGCAACGAGATCGTCGCCCGTCGCTGTGAAGATTTCTGAAGTGAGATCGACTTTGACGAGATCGGTGGCAACGTAACGGGCAGAAAGCACTTCGGTTGCCGCAGGAATTGCACTTCGAAGACCATCGTCTTGTTCGGTTTCAGTTGGACCATTCAGCAGAACTTGAACGATGTCAAAAGGATCGTTTGAGATATCGCGTTGCACGCCAGTGAGAATGGATGCACCAGTGCTCTCGGTGCGCTGGAGATAGACCCGTCCAAATCCGATCTCGACTTCATCAGAAGAAGTGGAAGCATCAAGTTTCTGTTGTTGCGATTCTGGAATGACTTGCGATGTACTTTCGGGTCCGAATGAGCAACTAGCCACACCGAGAGTGAAAAGGCTCAGGGCGACGATGAGCTTGACCAGATGTTGTTTGCGGGCCGACATGGCTACACCCGCTCCGCTGGTAGTTCAATGATGAAACAGGCACCATCTAGGCCGTCAAGTCGATCTTCAACCCAAACTCTCCCGCGGTGCAATTTGATGTGTTCATCGACAAGCGCGAGGCCAAGGCCAGCGCCTTCTGAGCCGCTTCGCCGTCCGGCAATTGAACCACGGGCAAATCGTTCAAAAATGAGATCTCTTTCTTCGAGTGGTACTCCGGGGCCGTGATCTTCGACAGTGATCCAAATTTGTGACGGCGGGTCTTCGTCATCAGGAACGAATACAGATAATTCAATCTCGCCACCACCATAGGCCCGACCATTATCAATGAGGTTGGCGATGACTCTGGCCAGGCGACGACGATCGCCTTTGATGAGCATTTCTTCGGCGATCTCGGCGACAAGAATTCGAGTTTCGGGAGCGCTGCTAATTCCCACAGCTTGACGGACGAATTCGCCCACGAGTAGTTCGTCGACATTGAGGCGAATTCCGCCAGCATCAAACCGTGAAATCTCCAACAAGTCCTCGACGAGACCTTGGAAACGGGCGACGTCGGCAACGAGCAAATCAAGTGCGACTTGCGCGCGTTCTGGCATTTCATCACGGCGAGCCTGCATGACTTCAACTGAGGCAGCCAGCGTCATGAGCGGTGATCGCAGCTCATGACTCACGTCTGAAGTGAAACGGGCATCACGTTCAACGCGCAACTCCAAGGCACTCGCCATGTCATTGAATGAAGATGTCAAGACTGCGAGATCTGGATCTTCGGTTTCGGCAAGCCGGGTATCTAGTCGACCGCCAGCTATGGCTTGGGCTGCTTGGCTCGCGGCAGTGAGAGGGCGCACTGCTCGTGAAGCAGCAATGGTCCCTAAGACGATTCCGAGAAGAGTAGTGATTCCAGAGGCCAAGATGAGAGCAAGATTGACACTGTTTAAAGTGGATCGCACATCATCAACCGACGGGAATTCGAAGTAGGCAGCATCAATTGAATCAAGCGGGATTCCGACCGCCAGCACTAGTTCATTGTCGACTTCAATCCGCATGGTTGTCGGTTGGCGATTTTCCACAACTGCAGTCAGCAACGAGGGTGGGATAATTGACGAAGAAAAGCGCGCATCATTTCCGGTCCAAGTGCCGCGAAAATAGATTAATGGCCGATCGGCGCCGAGGCGCTCTAGAACAGTTTGGATGTTGGTGGGGTTGGAGCGTAGGTCAATGGCCAACCGTGATGCATCGGCGTAAGTTTGATCAATCGCGCTACTGGTTCGTTCATCAACCAAATTTGAGCGAGTGAAATTGAACGTTGCCAGAGCTAAGAAGAGTGATAGCGCCAAACTTCCGAGCCCAAAAGTTAAAAGGATTCGGCTTCGTAGTCCCAGCGGCCGAATGCGCCACCGCCGGTTGACCACGGTTGATCTCGCAGAACGAGTATCTACCGCTGGGGCCTCGATGATGTCTGGCTCAGTTGTCACCAAGTATCAAGCCTGTAATCGATAACCAAGGCCACGTACGGTCACGACGTGACGCGGGTTGGCAGAATCACTTTCGACTTTGGTGCGTAGTCGTCGGATATGAACATCGACAAGCCGTCCGTCGCCAAAATAACCGTAGCCCCAGACATGATCAAGAAGATGTTCGCGACTGAATACACGTCCCGGGTTTTGTGCGAGTTCACATAACAATCTGAATTCGGTCTTTGTTAAATGAAGTTCGGTGCCCGAGCGCAAAACTTTGCCTTCGTCGGGGATGATCTCGAGATCTCCGAAAACAAGTTTTGGATGTGCCGGGTGTGCCGGACGGGCTCGGCGCAATAAAGCGCGAATGCGTGCCGAGAGTTCTTTAGGCGCAAAAGGTTTGGTGAGATAGTCGTCAGCTCCGGCTTCGAGACCAGCAACGACGTCGTGAGTGTCGGCGCGTGCTGTCACCATCACGATGGGAACGTCACTCGAGCGACGAATGGTTCGACATAGTTCAAACCCGTCAATGCCGGGAAGCATGATGTCAATTAAGACGACATCTGCGGGTTGACGAAGGAACAAAATTGCTGCTTCTTCACCACTTGCAGCTTCGTCGACCGTCCAGCCTTCGTCTTCAAGCGCCAACTTGACAGCGGCGCGAATTCGTTCATCATCTTCAACAGCAAGGATTCTTGTTCCCACACCTACATCTTGCCCTATGGAATGGCTGCAGCGGGGACAACTATCTTGATTCTTTGAATTCGGGTCACAAAGATGCGACGAGCGATGAATGAATTTCAGGAGTAGACACCAAGACTTCTGACGGAGTGATCGGTCCTCCTGAAAAGTTAGAAATCTTTGCGCCAGCCTCTGAAGCAATCAATTGGCCCGCGGCAAGATCCCAGGATTGGAGTCCTTCTTCAAAGTAAGCATCAAGTCGTCCGCAAGCCACGAAACACAGATCGGCTGCGGCCGCCCCACAACGGCGAATATCACGAACGTGAGGCAACAATCGGGAAATACGTTGACCTTGGGCATCGCGTCGCGCTGAGCTGTAGGAGAAACCTGTCCCAATTAATGCCGTGTCTAACGATTCGCACGAAGACACCCGCAGCGGATTTGATCCGAGCCATGCGCCATGTCCTTGGGCCGCGACAAAGAGTTCACGTGTTGCGGGAAGAAAGACCGCGGCGGCAATAGTTTCGACGCCGATGCAGGCGGCGATTGAAATTGCATACCCACTTAAGTTGTAGAGAAAGTTGGTCGTCCCATCAATTGGGTCAACGAACCATGTGTATGGCGATGTGCCGACGATTTGAGTTCCTTCTTCACCGATAATCGAATCATCGGGTCGCACAAGGCGGAGTTGTTGCAAGATGAGTTGTTCGCTCGCCGCATCCCACTCGGTCACCATGTCGGTTGCTGACGACTTTGTTTGTACAGTTCCTGCGCCAGCGCGACGGCCGGCATAAACCAAGTCGCCGGCCTGACGGGCAATACGAGCAGCGACATTCATGAGAGCGATGTATTCGGCGCTCATCACTGATCATTGAGCGAGCGACGATCTCCGAAATCGCGCCATTCACCACTCGCTCGTAGAACGAGAACCGCAATCACCGCAGTTCCACCTGCGGTGGTAATCGCCCCGATGACGAGTCCGAGTCCAAGCGGCGTTGTGCTGGTGCCGTCGTACTGAATATCAACCAACTTGTAGCCGAGGAGCGCTCCTGCAAGGCCCCCAACGAGGATGGAAGAAAAGGCGAGGATTCGTGCCAGAGGCGACGGAAGGGCCGAGAGTGGACGTTCATTGGTCACGTCTACAGCGTAGACTCTTGGCGTGATGCAAGGTTCGGTTAACGGCGAAGTTCTCTCAGTGCGACGTGTTGTCGTGGTGATTCCGACTTATAACGAAGTTGGCAATATCGCAACTGTGATCGCCGGAGTCATGGATGTTTTGCCCGATGCATCTATTTTGGTCGTTGACGACAACAGTCCAGATGGAACTGCCGATTGTGTTGACGAGATTGCTGCAGGTCTCCCTGAAGGTTTTCCGGGGTTCGTCAAGGCTCATCGCCGGCTCAGTAAATCTGGACTTGGCGCGGCCTATCGCGACGGTTTCGCCGTCGCATTTGAATTAGGTGCGACGATTTGTGTGCAGATGGATGCCGACCTTTCGCATAACCCAATGTATTTGCCAGCCATCGTTTCTGCCGTTGATATGGGAGCTGACGCATCACTCGGGAGTCGGTACATTCCGGGCGGTCAGATTGAGAACTGGCCTCCCTTGCGACGTTTCTTGTCACGCTGGGGTAACCGGTTTGCCGCTGGCATGTTGGGTCTTGCGATCAACGATGCAACCAGCGGGTATCGGGCCTATTCGCGATCCATTCTTGAGCGCATGGATTTTGCAAGTGTTGAAGCCGAAGGTTATGGCTTTCAAGTTGAGATGTCGCATCGAGCCGTCCGATGCGGCGGCCGTATTGTGGAAGTTCCTATTCTGTTTACTGATCGTGTCGTGGGCGAGTCAAAGTTGACCCATCACATCATTAGCGAGGCATTCGGTCTAGTCGTGAAGTTGTGGTTCAAAGATCGTGTTCTGCGGCGTTTTCGACGTGCATGATCAACGCGTGCTGGATACATGATGGCTGTGTGATGGATACGTGATGAGCGAGTACCGCTCAATTCTCCACGTCGACATGGATGCCTTTTTTGTTTCGGTTGAAATGCGACGGCACCCCGAATTAGTCGGACAGCCAGTTGTCGTTGGCGGGGCAGGCGCACGAGGAGTCGTGGCGGCAGCAAATTATGAGGCGCGCCGCTATGGAGTTTTTTCCGCGATGGCATCATCAAAAGCTCGCCGCCTTTGTCCGCAAGCAGTCTTCTTGTCAGGCGACTACGCCGAGTATTCAAAAGTCAGCACTCAAGTGCATACGATTTTCAATCAATTCACGCCGTTCATTGAACCAATTGCTCTTGATGAAGCTTTCCTAGACGTGACAGGTTCTGCGCACCTTTTCGGTGACGGTACGGCAATCGGTTGGAAGATTAAAGAACAAATACAGAACGAACTTAATCTCCCATGTTCAGTAGGCGTCGCCACATCAAAGTTCATCGCCAAATTGGCTTCTAAAAAAGCTAAGCCGATCCCAACGAGCGGTGGGATTGATCAGGGGCATGGAGTGTTACGCATCGTGCCGGGCGATGAGTTGATCTTCTTGCACCCATTGCCAGTTCAGGCGTTATGGGGAGTCGGCCCTGCGACCTTGGCGAAACTCGAACGACTCGGGGTTCGTTTGGTCGGCGACCTGGTTGAACTAGGCGAAGAAACGTTGGTACGCGCGGTGGGCAAGGCCCATGGGCGTCACCTTTTTGCCCTTGCCAATGGGATTGACGACAGATCTGTTCAGACTGAACGTGACTTGAAGTCAATCGGACATGAAGAGACCTTTTCGCACGACATCACCGATCGAGTTGCAATGCGTCGTGAGATTGTTCGATTGACCGATGCGGTGTCGTCTCGATTGCGCGCGCACGACTGTGCTGCCCGAACTTTGACTCTCAAGATTCGATACTCAAATTTTGAAACCATCGCTCGCTCAATTACGCCAGGCAGTCCGTTGGCAAGCGCTCCAGCGATGGTGAAAGCGCTTGATCCAGTGATGGAAAAGATTGACCCGACGATTGGGATCCGTTTAATTGGAGTCAGCGTGTCGGGGTTTGTTGAGCCCGTGGAACAATTGTCCTTACTTGATTTTAGCGGGGACGGCAGCGAGCAGACCGCCCGAACTGGTCGGACGAGTGCCGATCTTGAACGCGAGTGGAGCCCGGCAAGTCAAGCAGTTGACGAGATTCGAGAGAAATTTGGTAAGAATGCGATTAACCCCGCAAGTTCGCTGGCCGCGACCGGAAGACGTGAGTTGGGGCAGTCCCCGTGGGGTCCGAGTGAAGAAAAACCTGGGGATGCTTTGCCTTAGATCGCACAGTCTGTGAGACTGTCAAAGAGATCAGAGAAAGCAGGAGGTGAAACTATGGCATTGTCCGAAGACGAACAGCGCATATTGCGCCAAATTGAACAAGAGCTTCAGAACGATTCAAAGTTCGCGCAGGCCGTTTCGCCGTCGGGTTTGTATACCCACTCGGCAAAAACTGTGCGCTTGGCCGTGATCGGCCTGGTGTTGAGCCTCGTTCTTCTAGTTGTTTTGCTCCAAGTGCACTACATTGCGGCTTTTGCGGCCTTCGTTGGAATGCTCGCTTTACTTGCTGTCATCGAGCGCAATGCGCGAGCAATGGGCAAAGCCGGAATTCAAGACATGGCTGGTGCGATTCGTAAAGCACGATCATCAGCCGGGCGTCGCTTTCAGTAGCTAGCGTTGCGGTGCGCCGCCAGCGAGTTTCCATGCTAAACGCGGCGACAGTCGACGAAGCGCCCTGATTTGCCACGGCAGTTGTGCGGCATGGGCGGTGACGAACGCCAGTAGTTCGCTCGTTGAATCCTGTTTGTTTGAATGTGGAGAAAACAGCATAAGGGTCACCTGCTTGACCAATTGATTGATCTCCTCTGGATGATCCCAATCTCGTTCGATGAAGCGATCGCCGATTTCGCGAACGGTGAGTTGTTGAGGGAGGCGACCGTGCGCCGCTTCAAACTGAGCAATAGCACTTCGCCAGTTGACGAGGTCTTCGTTCTTCTCGCGACGTAGAACTAGAGCTCGAACAACCAGCGGCATGGTCACTGACCAAAGTGCAATCAAAGCCAACGCGATCGCGAGGTAAACAAAAAACTGCGACAACGGGTTTGACGTCGTTGTTGTTGCTGGAGAAATTGCTGTGGGTGAATTACTTGGAGTGGTCGTCGGAGTTATGGGAACAGTGGTGGTGGTGGTGGTGGGGATGCTTGGCGTCGTCGTTGTGACAAAGGCCGATGGAGATGAATCATCCTGAGCGGGTGCAACATTTGTGTAGTCGGCCGATGGGGCGCCTCGGCCAGGTGTCGGTTCGAAAAGAACCCAACCGATGCCGTCAAACCAGACCTCGGGCCAAGCATGAGCATGTTGACTGCGAACGTTAAACAGTTCAACATTTGATGTACCGATTGGCGATGCCTCTCCGGGCGTGAAGCCAATTGCGACACGTGAAGGGATTCCAATCAACCGAGCGAACAGAGCGAACGTTGAGGAGAATTGTTCACAATAACCAGATTTGCGCGTCAGAAAATCCATTGTCGCCCCGGCGGATGTGCCTGCCGGAACATCAAGCGAATAGGCGAAGTTATTACGAAAGTAACTCTGTATCGCTAGTAGTTTTTCGTAATTACCGGTTGACCCCTCGATGATTTGATCAACTATCTGTTGAATCTGCGTCAAGTCCTGTTTCTGAGGTAACCGCAGATATTGCGCATCGGGAGGAGACGAGGATGATGAGATTCGGAGAGCTTCAGCCGATGGAACGATGACAGTTGAAACAATTTGGTAGTTGTCGTTGAACTTGAGTCCTTCTTTGCTCACGAGCAAAGTTCCACTCTCGGGTTCATAAAACAAACTTCGAGTGGCAGAACGAAGTTGAGTGGGGCGATCGGCTACTGGAGCAAATGTGCCGGCAAGGTTTTGAATTGTAAAGAGTTGAATAACTTCAGTTGCTGCGACTCCTACTTCAGATATCGACGAAAGGCTGGCGAGCTGGCCCGCTGCTGAATTGAGTAAATCTTGTGAGACCGTCCACGTGTTGCCATCAAAAGCGGGGAGTGATGTAACGCGCCAATAAGAAGGGAATTCTGCGGCGACACTGAAGAGAATTTGGTCGGTCGGGTCGCTGAGGCGACCCCGGATGTCAACGAGTGGATCAAGTTGAGCTCCAGATTGACCAGAGCGTGTCTTGAGCCATGATTCCTCAGTGGCGCCAGGAATACGTGGGCCAGCGATTGATGCAATCAAACTGGCGACAACCGCCATGATGACGATGGACGATGCCGACAGAATTGTTGTTCGGCCCGGCCGATATCCGAAAAGCTTGCTACTTCGTGTGAGTTGATGTCGGAGTCTTAAGACCGCGACAGCAGCAATTGCTGTCGCCGCCCAGAGGGTCGTGACGATTGTTCGATTCCTATCAATGCCGACGCTTGAGACAACGACAAAAACAATGGTTGAAGGAATGAGCGCTTCGACGCGACCGGCGAAACGAAATGCAAATGAGTCAGCCAAAAAAGCGATCAGAGCGAGACTGATGAGACCGACAAATCCAAAACCTGACCGGAGTGCAAGTGGGGGAACAGCTTCACCTATGAGTTGCCAAGAGTCAGATAGTTCTTGCCACATGTATGACCATGTGCGTCCGAGCGGGAGTCCGTTGGTGAGAGATTGGCGAGCGTGCAGGTAAGCGAGGAGTGCGTAGGAGGACACGGACACAAGAAGGAGCGATGCGAAAAAAGGAACTTTCCCGCGGCGGAGAGCGAAAGATGCTAGGTGGGCGAAGGCGGCAATTGTGAAATACGAGGTGAGAAATCCCCATCCACTAAAAATTCGGCAAAATGAAATTGCCGTCGTCGTTGTCAGTATCCAGAGACTTGCAACACCGAGTAAATCGCGAACGGTGCGATCGTATGCAAGTTGTTGCTGAGTGGGTTGTGCGATGTTGTCAGTCATGGTCATACGTTTCGGACGAAGTGCTTGACCGATTGTGAGCAAAGAGGTCGCCACGACTCAGCAAATTGCTCGAGGTTCTGGCACGAGAGAACAAACCAATGTGTTGGAAGGTTTAACGGGTCAGCCGAATTGTGAGCCAAATCTTCGCAAAAAATGACGACAACTATTTTGGCTGAGCCATTTTGTTTCCATATTGATTCAATTCTTTGAGAATCTTCTTTTCCCGAAATGATGATGTCAACTTTGAGTCGTGCTGGTTCGCGCTGGGTCGTTTTGAAGGTCTCGGTGACGGTTGTGTCAACTTCTGCAAGGTGTTGAAGAACTTCGGTCGATTGCGTACCAGATGTCACGTCAAAATTGCGAGGTCCGCAGGCGAATCCCACTTGCATAAAATTATCGTTGTTTTGGCGTGAGACAGATCGAGCAAATGATGCGGCGATGGAGACTGATCGTTCAAAACTCTCCGGAGAATATGAACTTCGACGTGTGTCAAGGACAACTTGTAGGTCTAGTTCAATTTCATTTTCGTACTCATTGACGATCAAATCTTCACGTTTGGCGCTGACTTTCCAATTGATGCGTCGCGGGTCGTCACCAACTGAATACTCGCGCATCGCTTTGAATTCGGAACTCGTTGGTTGGTGACGAATTGCGCGGCGGATGAAATCGACGAGGTCCCCGCTACTGGTGACGGGATGAGGAAGATCAATCGAAACAGATTGCGGAAAAACGGTGACCTCGGTTGCTTGCCCGAGTGGTTTGGAACGGTGTGCAAGCCCAAGAGGATCGGAAAGTTCAACGGTGGAAGGACCGAGAATGAGAGTACCGCGATGAGGTGTAGACAATTGATAGTTGGCCCGTGCAACTTGTCCAGACGGAAGCGGTGCCAAAGCTATGTGAACTTTGCTGCCATCTTCGGTGAATTCAAAGACATCACACGCGGGAACTCGCGAATTGGTGACCAGTGTGAGTCCGACGTGAAGAGTTTGTCCAGCTTCTGGTTCGGAGGGTTGGAGCACTCGGTCAATTGTGATTTTGGGGCGTTGAAAGCTCACCAGAAGCATCGCGATGATGACGCACGCGATGAGCGCGGCTCCCATGATGAAGAGTTCTTGCAGTCCAAAAAGGCGACCGACCGCGACGGTGAAGAGACCACCAACGATGAAGGCCGCCGATTGCCGTGAGAACATGCTCAGCGGCCAGAGGGAACGGGAACTGATGCCAAGATTTCTTCGACGACATCGCTGTTATTCAGGCGTTGGCCTGAGTTGCTGTTTTGCAAAACAAGGCGATGCGCCAAAACTGGCACCGCAAGTTCTTTGACGTCGTCAGGAGTCGAGTAGTTGCGACCCCGTGCTGCGGCGAGTGCCCGTACGGCGCGTGCTAACTGAATCATGGCGCGAGGCGATAACCCGAGTGCGACCTGCGGATGTTTACGACTGACATGGGCGATGTCGACGAGGTAATTCTTGAGAGGTTCCACCATTGAAACTTGTGCGGCGGCGGCGATCATGTCTTGTACGTCGCGTGTTGTGACGACAGGCGACAGTTGATCTACGTGTTCGGCGCCGGTTCCGGGTTCGAGAATGTCAAGTTCGGCCTGTCGGCTCGGGTAGCCAATTTCCATACGAATCAAAAAGCGATCAAGTTGACTTTCGGGCAACTTGTACGTTCCATCGTGTTCGATCGGATTCTGCGTTGCGATGACGAGAAATGGGTTCGGCAAAGAGCGGGTGACGCCGTCAATAGATATTTGACGTTCTTCCATGGCTTCAAGCAGGGCCGACTGTGTCTTTGGTGAAGCGCGGTTGATTTCGTCAGCGAGCACAATGTTGGCAAACAATGGCCCTTCCTGAAATTCGAAGACTTCGCGTTGTTTGCTCCAAATTGAAACTCCGATGAGGTCGGACGGTAATAAATCGGGGGTGAACTGGACACGCTTCCATGAACATTCAATTGATGCCGATAGTGCTTTGGCCAAGCTCGTCTTGCCGACCCCGGGTACATCCTCGATCAGGAGGTGTCCATCAGCAAGGATGCAGACAACCGCAAGTTCAATAGGGTTTCGTTTGCCTTTGAGAACGAGCCCGACGTTGCCCACGATGGATTCAAACATGCTGGCGAAAGATCGAGAAGAAGTTAAAGACACGCTGACACGCTAGACCCTAGATACCGTGAGTTATATGTCAACGACCTCAGGAATCCTCGCCGTAGATATTGGGGGGACGAAATTGGCAGCAGCGGTCGTTACAGCTCAAGGCGAGATCATCCGGCGAGACCGGGTCGCGACTCCCGCTCGGGCTCCTTGGGTCACGCTTTCGGCGCTGATCAAGCGCATTCAAGCCGCAGCATCTGACATTGACTTAGTCGCCTGCGGAGTCGCTTGTGGTGGGCCGATGAAAATCGGTGGCAGTGAAGTTTCCCCACTGCATATTCCGACCTGGATTGATTTTCCTCTTTTGACATCTATTTCAGAATTGACTGGGTTGAAGACGTACATCGACAACGACGCGAAGGCTCTCGCGCTCGCTGAAGGGTGGAAGGGCGCGGCCCGCGATTGTGCGAACTTTATGGCAGTTGTCATTGGAACAGGTGTCGGCGGGGGGTTGGTTGAAAACAATCGGCTGACGGCTGGTCGCACTGGTAACGCTGGCCACTTTGGGCACATCGTGGTCGGAAGTGACATGAGTGGTCTCGATAATCGACCGTGTCGGTGCGGAGGACGAGGTTGCCTAGAAGCGTATTTGTCAGGACCAGCGGTCGAACGAGAGACCGGCCGCGACTCGATGTATGCGCCGATGAACTTGAAAGTGCGTAACGGAATTTTGCTGGGTAGAGCAGTGGCAACCGTTGCCGCAGTCGCCGACATTTCGCGGGTTGTTGTCGGTGGAAGTGTTGCTCTTGGGTGGGGCGAGCCTTTTTTCCAAGCAGCAAATGATGAACTCGCTGCTCGATCAAAATTGCCGTTTACGACCGGTGTCTCGATCGTACCGTTAGGCCTTGGTGAATCATCGGCATTGATCGGAGCGGCTGCGGTTGCTCTCACCAGTATCGCTAGCTAAAAATTCACAGCTGGTTCCGAATGCGAGTAGGTTCGCAAGTATGCGTCCGATGTATGACTCCGAAGTAGAAGTCTTTCGTCGTCAAGTACAGGCGTTCTTGGCGTCAAACCTCCCATCAGATTGGTGGGGAATCGGTGTATTGCCGGCCGACGAAGCCCATGCGTGGGTGATGGACTGGCGCAAGATCTTGCATCGTGAGCGTTATTTGGCGCCAGGTTGGCCAGCCGAATACGGCGGTGGCGGAATGTCAGCGCTCGAACAAGTGATCTTGGCTGAAGAGTTTGCAAAAGCCGGAGTTCCAACGGGCGGGCCAAATGATGGTTTTGGTATCACGATGTTGGGTAACACATTGTTGACATGGGGATCTGAAGAGCAAAAGAAGTATTATTTGCCGCGCATCTTGTCGAACGAAGACGTGTGGTGTCAGGGATATAGCGAACCGAATGCTGGCAGTGACTTAGGAAGTTTGGGGTTGCGGGCAACTCTTGATGGTGATCAGTGGGTATTGAATGGTCAAAAAATTTGGACGTCGGCTGGACACTTAGCTGATCACATTTTTACCCTGGCGCGGACCGACCCAGACAGTCCGAAACATAAAGGAATTTCTTTTCTCCTTGTTGACATGCGTCAACCCGGAATCGAAGTTCGACCGATCAAAATGATCAACGGCGAAAGCGAATTCAACGAAGTCTTTTACACCGATGCCGTGTGTCCGAAAGACAATGTCATTGGCGGCCTCAACAATGGGTGGGCTGTAGCGATGACTCTTCTTGGTTACGAGCGTGGTGAAGGTGCCGCCACTGTGCCGGTCCGATTCCAAGCCGAACTCGATCGCCTCTTGCTTCTCGCGAAAGAATGCGGAGTCGATCAAGATCCGCGTATTCGGCAGAAGTTGGCATGGGCGTATTCAAAGGTTCAGATCATGCGTTATCTCGGACTGCGGACCTTGACGAAGTTTCTTGCTGGGGGACACCCAGGGCCCGATGGCGGAATCTTTAAGAGATATTGGAGTGAATACCATCAGGCAGTCACCGAATTGTCGATGGAAATTTTGGGAGCTTCAGCAATGTGTCCAGACGGTCGTCCGCCATTGAACTCATTCCAACCAGATGATCGCAGTGCTCCGAATTCAAGTGGTAGCTGGGTTGGGGCCTTCCTCAATGCGCGAGCGGGAACCATTTACGCTGGCTCGTCGCAGATTCAGTCAAATATCATTGGTGAGATGGTGCTGGGTTTGCCAAAGGAACCTCGCTGATTTATGAATCGCATTCGCCGAGCACTCGTGATGATCAACATCGGGTTCGGTGTGTTGGTGCGTCCGCGCTATTGGCTTGTTGCTGTCCGGGTAGCTCGTCGTATGGTGCCGACTCGGTGGTGGACTCATCGACCATTTCTGCCATTGCCGACACCTAAATATGTGAAATTCCGTCTTGAAACCCAGTACGGCGGGAGCTCACCTCATCCAACCTTGCCCGATGTGCTGAAATATTTGCAATGGGTTCGTCAATGGGATGCTGCGTCATGACTTTCGCCTCATTTTTCTACGGGGATAGATAGGCAGATATGAGGAGCGCTCTGGTATTGAATGCAACGTATGAGCCACTCAGTGTTGTGCCATCGCGACGGGCCGTTTGTTTGGTTTTGAGTGATAAGGCGGAGATGGTTGAACACGATGGCGAATATGTTCGCAGCGAACGACTGTCTTTGCCATCGCCAATAGTCATTCGTTTGCGTTATGTCGTCAAGGTTCCGTACCACCGCAAGACCTCGTTGTCGCGACGTGCGGTGTTTGCTCGGGATAACCATCGTTGCCAATATTGTGGCGGCATGGCGGAATCTATTGACCATGTGATGCCGCGATCTCGAGGCGGTCTACATGCTTGGGACAACGTCGTTGCTGCATGTCGTAAATGCAATCTCGGCAAGCGTGATCGCACGCCTGATGAAGCTGGCATGCGTTTGGCGACTCAGCCAGTGACACCTCGTGAATTGGCGTGGGTCACAGTGGAAGAGGGAACTGTGCCAGAGGTGTGGAAACCGTACTTGTTGAAAGCCTCGTGAAACACTTGTCGTCTCATGTATTGAGAGTCGCTGGGTCGTGCGAAGAATTCCACCTTCGTCCGTTTCCGCAATCGGCGGTGCCGGTTGTTTCGCAGTTCATCCCGATTCGACCGGCAATCGTTCTTGGTTCGACGCAAGAGCGAAGCTTGATTAATGAGAGTGCTTGTTTGGCGAACAATGTCGAAATTGTTAAACGCCGAAGTGGCGGTGGGATCGTTTTGCTCTCAAAAGAATCAACCCTGTGGATTGACGTTGAAATTCCTCGCCAACACGACTTGTGGTTGGACGACGTAGGTGATTCATCGCTGTGGCTTGGCGAAGTCTTTTTGCACGAACTCACATCCCTTGGTCAAGAGAATTTGGAGATTCATCGAGGCGCGCTGACAAAAAGCAAGTTGTCATCTCTCATCTGCTTTGCTGGGCGGGGGCCGGGAGAAGTCTTCACTCACGATGGGCGCAAGGTTGTCGGAATCAGCCAACGACGCACACGTGAATGGTCGAGATTTCAATGCGCAGTTTCTCTGAAATGGGATCCGCAATTACTGCTGAAGTTGTTGCATGCACCGCAGCCTGAAATTGAAGAATTGCGGGTCTGCGGGTCTGACATTGAGGGTGATGCAGAAATGATGGCTACGAAATTGATTGAAGCTATTCAGACAACATTGGGCTGATGGCAATCAGCAGAGGAGAACTCATCAGGCGGCGGGAGCCACCGCCGGAATTGTCGTTGCGGGAATTGTCGTTGGTGGGGTTGTGCTCTTGCATCCGTCGATGGCTTTGATGAGCGGGTATGGATTGACCGCCGCACCGCCAAATGGGTGATACTCGAAATGCAAGTGCGGCGTTGAGCTACTTCCGGTGCTCCCGTTATATCCAATGACTTGGCCAGCAACGACGGTTGCACCCAGTCCAGCTCCTTCAGCAAAAGCCGACAGGTGGGCATAGTGGAAGTAAGTGCCATCTGCTGCTGTGAGACGAACGGCATTGCCTCCGAGTGAACCAGGGCGATCAAGGAAGACGCGGGTGATGGTGCCATTCGAAACTGCGTAAATCGGGGTTCCTGATTTGGCGATGATGTCAACGCCTTCGTGTTTACGGCCACCTGATCGAGGGGCTTTCCAAGTATCAGAGAACCAACACGGTCCAAGCATGGGAAAAACAGTTGGGACAACTGCAGGAGTGCTCGGCGCGGGTGTCGTTGCCGGTGTCGTTGCCGGTGTTGGGTTGTCGACCGGGTTCGTCGTTGCGCCTGCAATGAATCCGACATACAAAGCTGTTTGCAGATTCAGCGAACCTGTCGCTGTCAGTCCTTGGGCTTTTTGAAAAGCAGAAATTGCATTCTTGGTCGCTGGGCCGAATTTTCCGTCGGCGCCGCCCCTGACTGCAATGCCGGCGGTGATCAAAAGATTCTGTAATGACTTCACCGACTCGCCTGTATCTCCCATTTTGGGTAGAGCAGGAGCGGGCGTCAGACCGAGCAATTGAGACGTGAGTTGATCAACGACACCAGTAGCGGCGATGCGCATACTTCGTTGAAAGTTTGTCACGGCAGTCGTCGTGGCTGAACCGAAGTGGCCATCGGCGCCGCCTCTGACGGAAACCTTCGCCGCGATCAATGCTTTCTGTAATGACTTCACGGCTTCGTTTTTGTCACCGACTAGGGGAAACTGGCCTGGCGCGGTTGTGGCCGGAACTGTTGTGGCCGGAACTGTTGTGGTCGGAACTGTTGTCGCCGGTGTTGCCGATGGTTTAGTCGAGCCCTCGACAATCCCAAGTGAAATTGCGGTGGCGATATCAACAATGCCAGTGGCAGCAAGTCCCCGACTCGTTTGATATGCCGAAACTGCGGCAGTCGTACCTGCACCAAAAATTCCGTCAACGCCGCCGCGAACGGAAATTGAAGCGCTCACCAAAGATTGTTGTAGCGCAGTCACCAGGGCTCCGCGCTGACCACGTGCGGGTAGAGCCGGAGACGGGGCGAGACCTAAAAGAAATGCCGTGGTTGAGTTCACTTCTCCCGAAGCAACGAGGCCTTTGTTCGACTGGAATGTCTTGACTGCATTGAGTGTGCCCTGACCGAAAATTCCGTCGACACCTCCGCTCACTGATACTCCTTGTGCGACGAGGGCTTGTTGAAGTGAACGGACAACTTGGCCTTTATCGCCGAGGCGAGCGAAAGGTTTTGCAGTTTTCGTTGTTGAAGCGTTTGCGGGTGCGGCCGGTGAAAGTGAAGCGGCATGAGCGATTGATGATCCGCTCGTTGTTGAGAAAGTGAAAAACGAAATCATCGAAATCGCCACTGCGCTCACAGACATACGTGTCCGCAAGAGCGACGGCTGGTTCGAACCGGTCGGGGTGGTTGGTTTGACGATGAGCACCTTTGGGTATCGGCGCGAACCTTGGGCGAACTTGAGGATTTCGTGATTTTTTCTGCCAATTCGGGCGGATCGGTGAGCCAAGGGCCTTTTTGATCGAAAAAATTTGAAAAAAGTGGCGCAAAAAGGGGACAAGTGGTTGACAAAGGGGGGTCGTGGGGGGCATTGTGGAGGACATAGGGGAAATGTGGAGGCAGAAACCACATTTTCTTGCAGTTTCATCACGGTACGAGAGGCAGATCAGTGGAAGGTTTCGTTGGAAGGTATGAGCGTCAGCTCGACCCCAAGGGTCGAGTCGCGCTTCCGGCGACCTTCCGAAACCGCCTTGAACCGCGTTGTTATTTGGTGCTGGGCC
>JBIIMF010000042.1:0-10569 GCA_044338135.1 Ilumatobacteraceae bacterium
CGTTCAAAGCCGACTTATCCAGTGCCGAAGATCGCAAAAATCTCATTGACCAAGTGCACCAAGAACTCGGACCTATTGACATTTTGGTCAACAATGCTGCGGTCACTTTCTTTCTGCCGATTGATTCGTTTCCAGAAAAGCGTTTCAAGTTGATGATGGAAACCCAAGTTTGGGGTGCAATTGATCTCGCGCAACAGGTCATTCCAGACATGCGTTCACGAGGCGCTGGCTGGATTTTGAATATCTCTTCGCGAGCAGCCGTCAAGCCAGTAGGCCCTCCATTCGAAGCTTGGTTTGCAACCGGCAATTCATCGGTCTACGGCATGTGCAAAGCCGCTCTCGAACGTGTTTCATTAGGAATGGCTGCCGAACTTCACAGCTCGAATATCGCAGTCAACACCTTGGCCCCGTGGGACAACGTGCCAACACCGGGCGCTGGCAATCACGACCTGGTTGAGGATTTTAAAATCGAACGCGAAGAAATCATTGCGCAGGCTGCGCTTGAGTTATGTGCTGGTGACCCGCAACGTTTGACTGGTCGCGTTGCATATAGCCAACCATTGCTCGCAGAAATGAGCGTTGTCGCAAAAAGCCTGACCGGAGGACCACTTACGTGAGTTCAATACGACGCGGAACTTGGACTAACTGGGCGGGCAATCAGTCAGCCAAGCCCAAGTGGATCAATGAACCGGCGAGTGAATCTGATGTAGCGGACATCGTTGCCCGTGCCGCAAAATCTCAACGAACGGTGAAAGCCGTTGGTGCTGGGCATAGCTTCACAGCGACCGCACTGACAACTGGCCATCTCATCAACATGGGTCATCTCAACAAGATCGTCAATGTTGATCGAGCGCTCAACCAAGTGACAGTTGAAGCCGGAATTCACATTTCAGAGCTCAACGAACAATTATTCGAGCTTGGTTATGCGATGCCCAACCTCGGAGACATCGCATATCAGACGATTAGCGGAGCTATTTCAACATCGACTCATGGCACGGGTTCACGACTCACCGGCATTGCTGGCCAGGTGGCGGGTTTGCGTCTCGTCAATGGTCACGGTGAAGTTGTCGACATCAATGGTCAACAAAATTCCGAACTCCTTGACGTCGCACGAGTTGGAGTTGGTGCTCTCGGAATCTTGACTCAAGTAACCCTGAACGTCGTTCCTGCGTTTCGTTTGAAAGCAATCGAAGGCGCCCAGAAACTTGATGCACTCATTGAGAACCTTGACGAACATGTCGACTCGAACGAACACTTTGAATTCTTTTGGATTCCCCACACACGTTGGGCGCTCACGAAGCGCAACAACCGAACGACCGATCCGGTTCATATTCCAAGCCGAGCCAAGCAGTGGTACAGCAAGACATTCCTTGAGAACTACGCGTTCGGAGCAGTATGCGCTCTTGGTCGCATGAAGCCCAATCTCATACCTCGACTCGCGACCGCTCTGCCCTCAACCGGTCAAACTGAAATCGTTGACGAAAGTTTCCGAGTTTTTGCAAGCGAACGAATCGTCAAGTTTGTGGAAATGGAATATGCGATACCGCGCGAATCTTGCGGAGAAGCACTTCAACGAATTCGCAAAATGATTGATGACAAGGGCCACCTCGTCAGCTTCCCAGTTGAAGTTCGATTCACTGCGAGCGACAATATTGCTTTATCGACGGCCACTGGTCGTGAAACTGCATACATCGCGGTACACATGTACAAAGGCATGGCATACGAGCCGTATTTCCGAGATGTCGCTGACATCATGTCGGACTACGACGGCCGGCCCCATTGGGGAAAGATGCATTTCCTGACACACCAGCATCTATCAAAGTTGTACCCACGTTGGAATGATTTTCTGTCAGCGCGTGACCTCATTGATCCACATCGAGTGTTTACAAATTCCTACACCAACCAAGTTTTTGGCGAGTAGATATAAAGCTCTCGAGCGATTGCTACCCTTTACAGTTTTGACAGAGAAATAAAGGTGGCCATCAAAGGCCCACCCGCTCGATTGTCCCCCACTGTGCCATCTCCCATGCGGTTCATGACATAAGCGAAGGTCATCTCTGCATCGAGGTCATTGACGCACAATGAACCGCCCCAACCTCCCCAGAAGCAAGCACGTTCGTTCGGACTGATCGGAGAGTGCTTCGATTTCAGGCCGTAACCAACTCCGAGTTTGATCGGTGACATGAGCACTTGATCTTTTCCTTCTGCTTGAACATCGAAGATCTTCTCAACAGTGCCTTTCGAAAGGAACATTTGACCTTTCACCGAACCGCCGTGAGAAATAATTGATTGAGTAAGTGCAACGGATCGAGCATTTCCTTGACCGTTAGCCGCGGGACTTTCACAGCGACGCCATTCGGGAGTCCACGAGAAACGAGCATCCATTTTGGGATTCAACATGGTGCGGGCAAAAAGGCTGTCCGCCTCAACATTGGGCGGAAGACCCTGAGTGGCGGGAATCACCGAGGCGATCCGTTCTTCAACATGCGCCGGAACCCCAATATGAAAATCTGCACCCAAAGGTTCAGCCACCCGAGTGCGGAAGAAATTGCCAAGCGAAATTCCGGTGACTCGCTTCACTAATTCGCCCAACAAATACCCCTGCGTCATCGCGTGATATCCAGACTTCGTGCCTGGCTCCCACCATGGCGCTTGCGCCGCTAGCAACGAAGAACATTTTTCGTGATCGTACAAATCGGTTTTAACGACTGTCTCTTCCCAACCCGACAACCCAGATGTGTGCGACATCAGGTGACGGACTAACACCTTTTCTTTTCCGTTAGCAGCGAATTCTGGCCAGTGTTTAGCGACCGGGTCATTAAGACCCAATTTTCCTTCATCAACAAGAATCAACACGCACAAAAACATTTGTGTCTTGGTGGTCGACCAAACGTTGATCAACGTATCCTCTTCCCACGCTGAGGTACGTTCGGTATCGGTATGACCGCCCCAGATATCAACAACCATTTCGCCACGGTGCATGACTGCGACACTGGCGCCTACTTCGAAGTCTGTCGCAAAGTTCGTGGCGAATGCGTCGCGTACCGATTCAAAACCCGGCTGAACAAATCCCTGTACTTCCACCATGATTATTCCTTTGGTTATGGGTATCGATTATTTACAACGAGTTAATTGTGATCGTTCCCGTTGAACCATTCACAGTGATGTTGGCTCCATCAGGAATCTTCTTAGTTGCGTCGACTACAGAAGCAACACAAGGGATGCCCAATTCACGACTCACGATGCTGGCATGAGATCCCACGGCTCCGAGGTTCACCACAACGGCACCTGAGGCCAAGAACAATGGCGTCCATGATGGGTCGGTATTGAGAGTGACCAAAATGTCACCGGCATCAAGTCCACTCGGATCAAAGGGATCAAGAATGACTCGAGCGGTTCCGGTGTACTCACCAGCCGAACAAGCAACACCCTTCAATACGTCACCAACTTTGACAGTTTCAGTTGATACCTTGTCGCGACGCGGCCATTGCGACAACGGTGGAACATCCATTCCGATGATGTAGGGAGGGTCTAGTAATGCGAGTGCTTGGTGATCGACAAAACGTTCAGCCAAGACAGCCTTGAATGACGCGGGTTCTCCTAGGTATTGATCTAATTCTGATTCAAGCAACATATAGATCTGCTCGGTTGAACCAAGATGGCCAGACGCAACCATACGACGACCGATTTCGTCAAAGCACACACGAACTTCATGGATCGCTGCAATGTTGTTGCTCTTGCAACGCTCGCGAGTTGCTTGCCAAACACCTGAAGATGCATATGACGCAGCGAAAGCACCGCTTGTTTCAGGATCGCCGCTCAGAAGTTCCATGAATTCGTGGTACAAACGTTCACGCTCTGCTGAATTACGTTGATGAGCCTTATGCGGATCGGCCGAGTCATCTTGACGACGAAGTCGATCAATCTGAATAAAGGCGAGCGCTGGTCTTGACTCGTAGCTAAAGGCTGCGGGATCCCACTCATTCGGCGCGCGTCCACCGTGATCAATCATGAATGTCTGCAATGCGGATGAAAACTTTGATCCAGCGATCTTGACCAACATTGAGCCCGCCGTCACCGAGTCGATAGTGCCGCTTGCAAAACTGTCGTCAAACAATTGCGTGAGAGACGCATCGGCGCGAACTATGCGCGACAAATCCCACAACTGAGTTGCAATATTCGCCGAGTCAACATTTCCGACTGCTCCGATCATGCGCACACCGTCTTCGGCACGACCAAGACCCTCAGCAATCGCCAAGATTCCTCCAGGACCAAATGATGCACCAAGGCTCGCCCACGCATGCTGTTCAAACATCGCGACGAGATGTGGTTGCATCGTTCGAGCACGCGCCACCAGTTCTTCATTCGACAACTTTGAGAGGTCGGGACGATTACGTCGAATCTCGAGCGCGATCGCGTGCTGATCCTCAACTGGTTGATGGATCACTGCACTCATTATGTAGGCCTGAGTCTCTGCCAACTTCTCGGCGTGTCGAGGAGAATCGTGCCACGGTTCGGGAACATACGGAGGCACATCAGGTCGATCATCAAAGTACGCAGCGTCAATAGCTTCGGGACTCGCACCAGGCATACGAACACCCATTAAGCGGGCTTGCATCAGTGAGTTGTAGAAGTAACCGCCAAAACAACCAAAAGTCTCGGGAGGGGTTCCGTAGTCGTCGGCATCAAAAACTCCAAATGTCACAAAACCGTCGCGACAACCAAGAACGATGCCCGATTCCCAACAAAATGTCCATCCGAGCGGACTGACCGGATCTGCAAGAACATCGGCGGCATTGCCTCGTGTGTAAAAAGGGAATCGAGATGTTGGGGTGCGATCGATAATCCACTTGTCTGACAACATGAGTCCCCCTCAGAACTTGGCCCTATCTGGCGCCGAAGCAAACTCTAATTAATCGACATCCAACCACGGGGATTGGAGAAAGGCGAGAACCAGGAAAGACCAGCCTGATCGTCCGATAAATTCAAGATCATCGGACCGCAAAAGATCATCCTTTTCTATAAGTTCACACCACTTGCAGATCCAGAGGCGATCCGCCTGTGGCAGCGCACGTTGTGTGAGGCAAACGATCTACGTGGACGCATATTGATTTCAAAGGATGGCATCAACGGCACCGTTGGCGGATCCCTGTCGCAAATTAAGCGTTACATCAGAGTCATGAAAGATTTCGCTCCGTTCAAGTCAATGGAATACAAATGGTCCGAAGGCAACGGGGACGAATTCCCTCGCCTGCAAGTTCGAGTTCGCGATGAAATCGTGACATTCGGTGTCCCCGAAGAAATCGTGGTTGATGAAAACGGAATCGTCGGAGGTGGAGTTCACCTTTCGCCGGCTGAAGTCAATGATCTCGTGCTCTCGCGAGGAAACGAAGTCGTTTTCTTTGACGGACGCAACGAATACGAAGCCGCAATCGGCAAATTCAAGAATGCGATTGTTCCTCCGATTGAGACAACACCCGAATTTCTCCAAATCATTGAGAGCGGGGCTTACGACCATCTCAAAGACAAACCCATTGTCACCTATTGCACCGGCGGAATTCGTTGCGAAGTTCTATCGCTCATCATGAAGAACCGTGGCTTCAAAGAGGTGTACCAAATCGATGGAGGCATCGTTCGGTATGCCGAGAAGTTCAAAGACGGCGGATTGTGGGAAGGTTCGCTGTACGTCTTCGATCGCCGCTTCAAATTGGATTACAGCCCCGAGACCAAAATCTTGAGCTCGTGTCACATGTGTTCCGCTCCCACCAGCGACTACCACAATTGTTCGGATCTGTTGTGCCGCCGCCGAACCTTGGTCTGTCCCGACTGCGTCGCAAAAGTGGACGAAATCTTCTGCCACAACTGCATCCAAGACAGCGGTTGAACAGAAATCTCTGTTGAGTTTGCACACGGAAAACAGGC
This sequence comes from Ilumatobacteraceae bacterium, assembly GCA_044338135.1. Classification (GTDB taxonomy): domain Bacteria; phylum Actinomycetota; class Acidimicrobiia; order Acidimicrobiales; family Ilumatobacteraceae; genus Casp-actino8. The sequence continues at coordinate 5,923 of JBIIMF010000042.1, forward strand.
AATGGTTTAATAGGCCGCAACTATGTCCCGCCAACCGTCGGGCATCGTAGCTCCATTTAAGTTTGCTGCACCCAGGTCAGCACCAAATAGGTTTGCGCCAGACAGGTCTGCGCCAGAAAGGTTTGCATAACGCAGGCCTGCGCCAGAAAGGTCTACGCCAGAAAGGTCTACGCCCGACAGGTTTGCGTGAGTCAGGTTTGCTGCACCCAGGTTTGCGCCAAACAGGTTTGCGCCAAACAGGTTTGCGCCAAACAGGTTTGCGTAAGACAGGTCTACGCTAGTCAGGTCTGCGTCACTCAGGTTTGCGTCAGTCAGGTCTGCAAAAGACAGGTCTACGCCCGACAGGTTTGCGTCAGTCAGGTCTGCAAAAGACAGGTCTACGCCCGACAGGTTTGCGTCAGTCAGGTTTGCGTAAGACAGGTTTGCGCCATTCAGGTTTGCGCTGTCGACAAGGCTTGGCCCAGCCAGGTTTGCGCCAGTCAGGTTTGCGTAAGACAGGTTTGCGCCATTCAGGTTTGCGCCAAACAGGCTTGCCCCAGACAGGTCTGCGCCAGACAGGTCTGCTTCATACAGGAGCACACTTTGAAAGCTCGCTCCAGACAGGTCTACGCGAGACAGATCTACGCGAGACAGGTCTGCGCCATCCAGGTTTGCGCCGGGCTCGATCAACACATCAGAGAACTCTGCGACCTGGATAGTAAAACCACTGCGTAGTTTTGTTGGGACTTCAGTGGTTGGGAAGTCAGTAGATGGGACGTCAGTAGATGGGACGTCAGTAGATGGGACATCAGTAGATGGAGCGTTAGTCGCTACTGGTGCTTCAGTGGTGTTGACATACACGGTTTTCGAGCAGCCAGCAACAGTCAAAGACAGTGCGACAATAACCGCAGTCATGATTTGCTTCATGGAAAACACTCTACTCACGTGATACGGCTAGCCATTTTTTCGCAATTGGTTTAGTAGGCCGCAACTATTTCATCCCAACCTTCAGGCATCGTTGCGCCAGACAGGTCTGCGTTAGTCAGGTCTGCGCCAGTCAGGTCTGCGTACCTCAGGTTTGCGTTAGTCAGGGTTGCGTTACGCAGGTCTGCATTACGCAGGTTTGCGTTAATCAGGTTTGCGTTGGTCAGGGTTGCGCCAGACAGGTCTGCGTCGGACAGGTCTGCACCAGACAGAGTTGAGTACTTCAGCCTTGCACCGGGCTCGATTGTGTACGCAAAGTACTCTCCGGCAGCGATACCAAAGCCACTGCGTAGTCTTGTTGGTGCGTTAGTAGTTGGTGCGTTAGTAGTTGGTGCGTTAGTAGTTGGTGCGTTAGTAGTTGGTGCGTTAGTAGTTGGTGCGTCGGTGGACACCACATACACCGTCTTCGTACAACCAGTGGCCAACATCAAGATCACGCCGACGAGAAAACCTGCTTTTGATCGCATCAGAACGACCTACAACTGTTTTTGGCTATCTCGACAGAACTGCATGACTGGAAATTCAGAGCGACAAGTACTCATCAAGACGTTTAGAAAATTGCGATGACTGTGCCAGTGTCGGCCTCTATACCGAATCAGTAAGGTTTCGAAACGTCAGTGGCAGGACGTTAGAAAGATGGCTTCGTTACCGGCGAAGATCTCCCTTGTTTATTGGCTTAGTCATGTTCAAAATATTTTTAGGTTCGCTGACGTTTACCGAGTGGCAGCAGCTATTAAATCTTCCGACAGAGCATCGGTGTAGACGCTCAGAATTGCAGAACTCAGTGCCATCGAAGCGCCAACACCCTCATAAGGCCAACAAAAAATTAGAGGCGACGCTGGGAATCGAACCCAGGTAGAGGGCTTTGCAGGCCCTTGCCTAAACCACTCGGCCACGTCGCCAACCGATCTGGCGGACCAAATCGGAATGGCAAGCCTACCTGTGATCAGCAAATCCCCCCGTGTCGAGTTTGAGTTCCCCCCAACTTCCAGATCAATTGAGCCCCATGCGAGACTCTTCTCATGTCTTCACGCCGTTTACCTGTTTTCTTCGCCCTGCTCGCCACGATTGCCGTTTCAGCATGTAGCTCGGATGACTCCGCTAGCCCTGCAACCGATGCGCCGACGACTCTTAGCCCTGCCACCGAGGCACCAACGACTGTGTCCCTCGATCCATCTGTAGAAGCGATGATGTATACCGAAGCCGGCCCATACCCCGTCGGTGTCACCACACTCGAGCTCGCTGCGGGCAACAAAGTCGAAGTCTGGTATCCCGCAGTTGAGGGAACCACCGGAGCCGAGTTTTACGACACCCGCGATTTTGTACCTCCGGCCATCAAGGCTTTACTCACCGCTGACGTGCCAGCCCGTTATGAATACACCGCCGGACGCGACGCCGACGTTGCGGATGGTCAGTACCCCGTCGTGTTGTTTAGCCACGGCTACAGCGGCATGCGTTTCCAAAGCACGTTCCTCACGGCCCACCTTGCAAGTTGGGGAATGGTCGTTGCCGCTCCCGACCATTGGTCACGCGACCTTTTCCACGTCTTAAGCGCTCCAGTCGGCGACCGCGAGTCAGCTACCGCCGAACTATTGGGGACACTTGATTTGGTGACATCGGGCAACGATGATCCTGCATCGCTACTTCAAGGTCATGTTGATCTTTCCCGCGTTATTGCTCTTGGCCACTCTGCTGGCGGCGGAACAATTGTGAGCGCCGCTAATGACGACCGTATTGACGGCTACATCTCAATGGCATCAGGAGTTCTTGGAATGGGCTCATCAGATGCGACGACCATTGCTCCCCCAACATTCGTGAACAAGCCATCGTTCTTTATCGCTGGCGCACTTGACGCAATCATCTCCGCCGAAGAATCAACTCGCCCGTCATTCGAGGCTGTGCCAGGACCGAGTCGGCTGTGGATCATTGACGGCGTCGGCCACAACGGCTTTGACGATTTCTGCACCTTCGGAAACGGGTCGGGCATTATTGGCGTCGCTCTCGCATCCGGTCTCGGACCCTTGCTCGACGCTCAGCCGCAGTTGAAGACCTTGGGTCAAGATGGCTGCATTCCACCCGCCGAGCCAGTTGAACTTGGGTTCCCCATCATCAAGCACGCCGTGACCGCTCAATTGCGCTTCTGGTTTGGTGACGATGCAACTCCAGTTGGTCTTGACAGCTCAGTGAGCGATCAATACGTACTCGCCGTGTCAATCGACTCCAAAGACTGATCACTGAACAAGTACAGCTTGAAGCTCATGTGAAACACTGTGACCATGGGGAAAACAACAGTCATCAAGAACGGTTTAGTTGTCGACGGGACAGGTAGTCCGGGGTACCTCGCCGATGTTCTAATTGAAGATGATCGCGTGATTCAGATTGACTCAGATCTCTCGGGCGATGAAGTCATTGATGCAACGGGTCGTGTCGTGGCTCCCGGGTTCATTGATATCCATACCCATTACGACGCACAAGCGTTTTGGGATCCTGCGCTCACACCTTCGTGCTATCACGGTGTCACCACCGTGGTCGCTGGCAACTGCGGCTTTTCAATTGCACCTACGAAACCCCAAGATCGTGTATTGATCGCGAACACGATGGAAAAAGTAGAAGATATGGACCCGGCGACGCTCAACGCCGGTATCCCCTGGGACTTTGAATCATTCCCTGAGTATCTCGCCTCAATCGAACAGCACGGCACGCTGTTGAACTTTGCGGCCTACGTCGGTCATACTCCTCTTCGCATTTTTGTGATGGGCGACGAATCCGTCGGACGTGCAGCAACACCCACAGAAATTTCATCAATGACCAAACTCGTCACCGAAGCGATGGAAGCTGGAGCCGCCGGATTTGCGACAAGTTTTGCTGTCACTCACCGTGGCGCAGACGGAAAGCCCATCCCGAGCCGTTGGGCAGCCGCTGATGAGATTGAAGCATTGTGTAAAGCGGTCGGCGACTCGGGACGTGGTGTCATTGGCGTCAACGGCGGGGAAAATTTGAGTTTCGCTGATTGCTACGAATTGCAACCCAAGGTCGGAGCACCAATTACGTACACCGCGTTGCTGACAACGTCACAGGGAACTCATTTGGCCGCAGTTGAAGTACACAAAGAAGGTTTACGACAAGGCGTAGACGTTTGGCCGCAAGTGTCATGCCGTCCACTCTCATTTTCAATGACGATGGTTGAGCCCTTCACATTGAATACCAGTCCTATCTTTGCTGAATTGATGCCGAAATCAATTGAAGAACGACGTGAAGCATTCGCGAGTCATGAATGGCGCAACCGCGTGCGTGTTGGCTGGGAAAACAAGCAGGGTTTGATTCCTCGCTGGGATAGCTACGAAATCATGGACGCCCCGTCATCACCAGAATTGGTGGGTCGCCGTCTCACCGACATCGCCAACGAAACAGGCGCCGATCCATTTGATCTCTTGCTAGAACTGGCTCTGCTCGAACCCGATCTGAAATTACGAGTGAAAGCCATGTTGGCTAATGACGATGCCGACGGTGTCGCGATGTTGCTCAACACTGAGGGCTGCACCCTCGGGTTGTCTGACGCTGGTGCCCATGTAGGTCAACTATGTGACGCGGTACTGTCGACCGACCTACTTGGGTCGTGGGTGCGCGACAAGAAGGTACTGACGTTAGAAAATGCCGTGCACAAACTCACCCAAGTGCAGGCCA
>JBIIMF010000144.1:0-3048 GCA_044338135.1 Ilumatobacteraceae bacterium
CCCGCCAAACGATTTAGGGGAGGAAAAAATATGCGTAAGAATGCACGATTGCTGGCAGCATCAATTGCCGCACTCAGCCTCTTCGCTGCCGCTTGTGGCGGCGACGACAAGGGCACATCCACAGTAGTTCCGGAAGGTAGCGAAGCACCCGCAGGTAGCGATGCACCCGCAGGTAGCGATGCACCCGCAACTGTCATCATCGCTGGCGTGGCTTTCGATACCGGCGGCCGTGGCGACGGAACCTTCAATGACTCAGCAGCAACTGGTGGCGAGCGTGCCGCCAGCGAACTCGGCGTTGAGATCAAAGAACTCGAAGCAGCAGTTGACGAAGACCGCAAGGCCAACCTCGAATTACTCGCAGGCGATGGCGCACAGGTCATCGTTGGTGTTGGCTTCATGTTCACCGATCCCATGACCGAAGTTGCCGCGGCTTACCCTGACATTTCATTCGGAATTGTTGACGGCTTCATTGAATCGGCATGTGGTGCCGAAGTAACACTCAAGAACGTTTCTTGCCTTGGCTTTGCCGAACAAGAAGGCTCGTTCCTCGTTGGGGCAGCAGCCGCGCTCAAGAGCACAACTGGTCAAATCGGATTCATTGGTGGTCAGGAAATTGACCTCATCAAGAAATTTGAAGCTGGTTACACCGCGGGCGCCAAGTACATCAATCCCGACATCGTCGTGAACGTGAAGTACCTCGGACCGGCCGGCGACAACTCCGCATGGGGCAACGTTGCTGGTGCTAAGGAAATCGCTGCAGGATGGTACGCCGATGGCACCGACATCATCTACACCGCTGCTGGCGGTTCAGGTGCAGGCACCATCGAAGCAGCTATCGAAGCCGGCAAGTGGGCTATCGGTGTTGACAGCGACCAGTACATCACCTCAGGTGATGAAGCAGCACAGGCAGTCATTTTGACCTCGATGATCAAGCGCGTTGATGTTGCTGTATTCGAGACCATCAAGGCTTCGACCAATGGTGACAAGAGCGGTGGCAACAAAACATTCAACCTAGCTAACGATGGTGTTGGCTACTCAACTTCAGGTGGATACCTTGATGATGTCGTCGATCAACTCGACGCCATCAAGGCCGACATTGTGGCCGGCAAAATCGAAGTTCCAACTAAGCCCTGATCTAGTTACAAGCATTTAGTTAGTCGGGGACCCGGGTCATTGACCCGGGTCCTCTGCTATAACGGGATATGCACATCAAGGGGCGACATGACTGAATACTCTCATTTAGGTAAGCAATTAGCCGTCGAGCTTCACGGCATTACCAAGCGTTTCCCTGGCGTTATCGCCAACCACGATGTTGAACTCATTGTTCGACCTGGAACGATTCATGCCATCGTTGGTGAAAATGGCGCCGGAAAATCAACGTTGATGAAAACGTTGTACGGCATGCATCAACCTGACGAGGGCACGATTACTGTCAACGGAAATCTCGTGCAGTTCAAGACCCCGACCGATGCCATCGCGGCCGGTATCGGAATGGTGCACCAACACTTCATGTTGGCCGACAATCTCACAATCACTGAGAACATCATTTTGGGTGACGAGCCCACCGACAATCGTGGTCGTATTAATTTCAAGGAAGCTCGCGCTCGCATTGAGTCACTCATGACTTCACTCGGTGCAACTTTCAACCCCGATACGAATGTTTCTGAACTCGGTGTCGGCCAAAGACAACGAGTCGAGATTCTCAAGGTTTTATACCGAGGCGCAAAAATTTTGATTCTTGACGAACCAACCGCCGTGTTGGTCCCTCAAGAAGTTGATGAGTTGTTCACAACGCTCAAGCGACTTGTCGCCGAAGGTGCGACGGTTATCTTCATTTCACACAAGCTTGATGAAGTGCTCGCTTATTGCGACGAAATCACAGTGATCAGGCAAGGAACCACAGTCGCCCATACGACCCCTTCGCAAGTCGATCGCCGTTCGCTGGCCGAATTAATGGTTGGCAGTGACTTGCCCGACCCTTCTGGTCGCGAAACAAAAGTTGGCGAGGACGTTCGGTTGCAGGTGACTGGGCTTAATTTGGCCGGCACTTTTGCCGGAGCCAAGTTGGCACTTGAAGACATCAATGTTGCAGTTCATTCAGGTGAGATCGTCGGTATCGCCGGAGTCGAAGGTAACGGTCAATTTGAACTCTGCGAATCAATCTTGGGACTGCGCAAGATCTTGAGCGGATCTATTTCAGTCTGCGGACAAGAACTCTCACACACCGAAACTCGCGACCGAATCAATATGGGCTTGTCGTACATTCCCTTTGATCGACATCGCGAAGGTTTGTTACTTGATGCTCCGCTTTGGGAAAACACTTTCTTGGGCCGTGAAGAAAATGCGGCCCTCACTAATGGGCCATTTATTTCACGAGGAAAGATCGAAGCTGACTGCCGATCAATCATTGAGCGATTCGGAGTCTTGACTCCCAGCGAACAAGTACCAGCCTTTGCACTCTCGGGTGGCAACCAACAAAAACTTGTCGTTGGTCGCGAGATGGCCAGCGATCCCAAAATCTTGCTCGCTGCTCACCCGACGCGAGGAGTTGATGTTGGAGCACAGGCCGCAATTTGGGATGAACTACGCCACGCCCGCGACAAAGGTCTTGGAGTGTTGTTGATCTCGGCCGATCTTGAAGAACTCATCGGTTTATCTGATCGAATTTTGGTGATGTTTGATGGTCGCGTCACCGCCCAACTAGATCCAGCAACTGCAACGCCAGAAATGTTGGGCACGTACATGACTGGCGAAGAGCAAGGAGACGCTCGATGAAAAGTCAACGCCTACAGCGAATGGCCGTCACATCAGCCAGTTCGCTACTCGCAGTATTTGTCGCGCTGTGTATTTGTGCGGTCATTCTTCTCATTACTGGCAAGGATCCCATCGAGGCTTTCCGCACCCTGTTTGGCGCGGCTGGTGACACCAAGGTTCTGCAAGGTGCGCTCAACCGAGCCACCCCACTCATGATCTCGGCCGCCGCAGTTGCCATCGGATTCAAAATGAATCTCTTCAACATCGGTGTTGAGGGCCAAATGCGCGTCGCGT
>JBIIMF010000145.1:0-3033 GCA_044338135.1 Ilumatobacteraceae bacterium
TTTGTCGGTGACCCTGATGCTCGTGCCGAACAGCGCCGAGTTCTACTCGACGCGGTGATGGCTGCCAAAGAACGACTCATCATTACGTGTAATGGGCGTAGTATCAAAAACAACACGCCAATACCGCTCGTGACTCCGTTGGCTGAGTTCGTTGACTTCTGCGGGCGTCATGGCGTTGAAAATCACAAGTCTCGCGACGGCGAAGACTGCTCGCAGATCGAAGTGATACATCCTCGACATGCGGCGAGCGAAAATAATTTTGTCAAGGGTGGCGTCATCAGTGATCGCGTCTGGTCGCCCGATGATTCGCAGAGGGTCATTGCCGAGGCCATTCGTGAACATGCCCTGCAAAACACTTCAGTACTTTCCAATGGCGCGTTTCAAGTCGAAAAACAACCGGTCGTTGAACTTGCCGATCTAGAGCGAGCATTTGTTAATCCGCTCGATTTGTTCCTCCGAAACACTCTTGGTATCTACACGTACCGCGAAGATCTCGCGCCAGATGATGCAACCTTGCCACTGGTCTCAAAGAACTTCAAAGAGGTAGCTCGGTCATTCCTTGATGGCTTATTGGCTGAGAGGATCTCATTTGATGTGCATGAGTGGCGGCAAACGATTCGATTGACTGGGCTTTTGCCGGTTGGTGCATTTGGTGAATCCGAACTAGAGATAGCCGAATCACTCGCCAATAGTTTTGTTGAATTGGCCGATAAGAACAAGTTCCACTTGATCAACCTTGAAACAGCCAACATAGAAATTCGTCTGACCGATGGAACTTTGGTGCGGGGCTCGCTGTCTGGTGTTGACTTAAACGCCGATGAACCTGCTTTGGTGTTTACGAGTTTTGGTCAGAAATTTGATGCTCCATATTGGAGCGACAGAAAAGCCCTGGCCGTGCGTCTATTGGCCCTCATCGCTGATGGTTCATCAGTTAGTTGTGTCCGCGCACTTCATCAGCACGATAAAAAACCAAAGATCGGTATTGCAAGAAAAATTCCTCTTGCCCAACCTATTTTGGCTGATGAGGCCGTTGAGCGTTTTGACTTGTTGTCGCGCTTGTATGTTCAAGCTCTTTCGATGCCGATCGGCAGATTCGGTAAAACGGTCGACAAATTGAAGAGTGACCGTGATGCTGCGCGAAAAGAATTCAACGATTTTGTGCGTTCAGAGCGGTATGCGAATTCGGGTGAGTTCGTGGTCTTTGGTCCAGACCCCGACTTTGATGTGGTGTGTGTCGCAGGAGGAGATCTAGAAAAGTATTGGGTCGCTGCTGATGAAGTGTTGACGATCGCGGCAAGGACGTACGCAATATCATGAATACGACTCAAACTCCGCCGACACCCATTGATCTTGCGTCCGAAAAGTTACTGAATGGCTTGGTTATCGAGGCCAGTGCCGGCACCGGTAAAACTTATTCGGTAGCAGCGCTCGTAGCGCGCGAAATTGCGTTACGTGAAGACCTGCGAATCGGCAATATTCTGATCACGACTTTTACGCGAAATGCGGCAGGCGAGTTGCGTGATCGAGTGCGTCGGCGCATGGTTCAAATCGCTGATCAATTAGAAGGAAATGCTCCTGATGAGAACGATGCGATTTCTGTTGCATTGTCAACAAAGACAGACTCTCAGTCGGACATCATTCGCCGTTTACGCCGAGCAGTAGTCGAATTTGACACCGCAACCATCTCCACCATTCACGCGGTGTGTAACAAAGTTCTTGGGTTGGCGGGTTTGTCAACCATGCAGAACGAAGGTGAAGATGCCACGAACCAATTAGTTCTTGAGGCCGTCAACGATGCCCTTGTTGAATCTGGGGTTCATGGCCGCGTTATCGCTGAAGGTAAAGAAAGCAAACTGGTGTCGCTCGTTCGGGCGAAACTCGCATCGCCGAGGGCGCAGCTGTGGGTTGAACGCAATGGCAGAACGCCAGAAGAATTGGCGATCTATGACGAATTGATTCAGCTCGTCAATGACGCAGTTCATCGAGTTCAAGTGAAGAGTGCACATTCTCCGTCGTACAACGACCTATTGCGTCGCGCATCAGAAGTTGTCACATCCGGCAAGTATCCAGCAGTTGTACAGGCGTTCAAGGAACGATTTGCGCTGGCTTTTGTCGATGAAGCTCAAGATACGGACGCATTGCAGTGGGAATTATTCACGACCACGTTTGATTCTGAAAATGATGGTGACGATGACCGTGCGCTCATCACAGTGGGTGACCCCAAACAAGCCATCTACGGATTCCGCGGTGCGGATGTGGCGGCCTACGTTGAGCATCGCAACGGAAAGCCCATGCGAACTTTGGTGCAGAACCAACGCTCCGATGAGTACTTAATTGATGGTTTAAACGCACTGTTTGACGGGCAAACCTTTGGGCCAGAGATTGACTACATGAAGGTCTCGACTCCAGAGCGTCATGCTGGTTCGGCTATTCGCGGAACCTTGCCTATGGTTTTGATCGACGTCGGAAACATCACGAACCAAGGCGGGTTATCGCATCCTGCAGCTCGACGAGTTTTAGAAATTCTCTCTGACTGTGAGTTGCCAGCGAATTCAAAAGAGTCTTCAGAGACCATGCGTGATGTTCGTCCAGAAGACATTTGTGTTTTGGTCGGCAAGAAAGCGGTTGGTCGCAATATTGAACGCGAACTGCGGCGATTAGGGGTACCCGCAGTCAGCAACGGAACTGAATCGGTGATGAAGAGCCATATCGCCATTGCTATACGTTCTTTGCTCGAAGCGATGGAGCGCGTCTCTGATGTTGGTCGCACCCGACTTGCAATAGCGACTCCATTTTTTGGATTCACGCTCACCGATCCAGAGATCTTGGATGACGAGATGCTGGCGACATGGCAAGAACAGATTGCACATTGGGCCAACATTCTCCGAAAGTCGGGAGTCGCTGCCCTCGGTTCTGCAATCTTGCGTGATGCCTCGGTGGCGCGCCAGTTGACAGCCAATTCAGAAGCCGAGCGTAACTTGGCAGATTTTGCGCACGTGATGGATCTCTTGCATGAGTACAGCAAAGGTCGAC
>JBIIMF010000146.1:0-3025 GCA_044338135.1 Ilumatobacteraceae bacterium
AGTCAATGATCTCCCATACTTTGACTGGATCAAAGGCTCTCATCAAAACGTGAGTCGTACCAACGAAGATGTTTCCTAACGCCGGTGTCAATGCTCCGACATGGAACATCGGCATCGGGTTGATGTAACGATCTCCGCGAGCCAAGTCGCTTGTGGTGCACATCGTTGACAGAGCCCAGTATTGTGTGTTGTGTGAATGCATGACGCCCTTAGGGAGGCCAGTCGTACCCGACGTATACATGATGTACAGCAAGTCGTCGCCCGACGCCGTCACTGCGGGCTCAACGCTTGACATCGTCGAAGATTCAGCGATGAAGTCTCGAGCGAACGCCGGCTTAGTTGCTGCGTCACCGATGTATAACCAAGACTTGATGTCAGTGCGATCGCCACGTGACTGCAATTCAGAAACATTTGCTGCGAACTCTGCTCCAAAAACTAGGACAGTTGTTCCGGAGTCTTTCAAAATGAACTCAAGTTCGTCGGGAACAAGTCGCCAGTTCAACGGAACGATGACCGCACCCAATTTGGCAGTGGCGAAAAACGCAGTCATGAACTCGGCCGAGTTCATTTGCAACAATGCAACGCGATCACCTTTTTTCACTCCGGCATCAACAAGTAGCGAAGCAACCTTGTTGGTTTCGCTGTTGAGTTCGGCGTAGGTGTAGCGGCGCCCGGCAGCTACGTCATACAGGGCCTCAATAGTTCCATTGATGTGGGCTCGACGGGCAAGAAGATTTCCAATGTTTACGGTCATAGGTTCAAATATTGCCATATGGAGTGCACCAGCAGTACAGCGGGCTCTCATCAATCTCACTCGTCCATCACTAAACTCGCACCGTGCACTTTCGTCGCCTCGTCACCGCCGCTGCAATTCTCTTGGGCCTCACCTTGGCCGCCTGTGGGAACGGCGAAACAACCCCTGAAGCCACCGATCAGGCATTGACCCCCAGCACCTTGGCTCCAGTCGTCGAGACTTCAACCATCCCAGCCGAAACCACAACTGTGGTCCCCTCGCCAGTCACCATGAGCCTCGCCTTTGCTGGCGACATCTTGATCCATAGCCAAGTCTGGAAAGCCGCCACGGTCAACGCTGGCGGAAGTGGCTACGACTTCACCCCAATGTTCGCCCGAGTCAAGCCCCTGATTGAGGGCGTCGACCTGGCGATCTGTCACCTTGAGGTTCCGTTAGTTGCCCTTGGCGAAAAGCCCACGACTAATCCGCTCTATTCAGCTCCGACCGAACTCGCGTGGGCGATCAAAGGAATGGGATTTGATCGCTGCTCAACCGCAAGCAACCATTCGTTTGACAAAGGCGTGAAAGGTATCGAGGCAACCCTCAATGAATTCGATGCGCTCGGTCTCGGCCAAGCTGGAATGGCTCGAACACCGGACGAAATTGAACCAAAGGTGTTTGACGTCAAAGGCATCAAGGTCACGCATCTCTCGTACACATTCGGATTCAATGACATCCCAGCACCGAATGGCGAAACGTGGCGCTCCGCGCTGATCGACCCAGCGAGAATCATTGCCGACGCGCAAAAAGCGCGTGACATGGGAGCCAATGTCGTCATCGTGAGCATGCACTGGGGCCGCGAAACGCAAACTGATCTCAGCGATTTTCAGTTAACGAATTCTGATGCCATCACAAAGTCTGGATTGATTGATTTAGTGGTCGGCCATCACGCTCATGTCGTGCAAAAGATTGAACAAGTCAATGGAGTCTGGACAATCTTCGGACTCAGCAATCTCATCAGTTACCTTCCAACCACTGATGCCTTCCCCAACAAAACTCAAGACGGAATGATCGTCACCACTAATGTCACCCTCAACCCAGATGGTTCAGTGCAGGTTGAACAACCTGTTGTGTATCCAACCTGGGTTGACAAAAAGAATGGGGTCGTCGTTCGACCAATCTTAAGCGACCTACTCGACCCCACTGTTCCCGACAACATCAAAGCTGAACTCAATATTTCTCTCGAAAGATCACGAGCCGTTGTCGGCGATTTCTTTGCCGCTGCATCGTAAGAAAGAAAGAGCGTTACGACATGACCCCAGTTCAACAAGCCGTTCACTCGCACGTGACTTTGTGGAATGCCATGGACCGCGAGAATTGGGTTCAACTCTTCTCACCTCACATGATCTTTGAAGACCCTGTAGGTACACCCGAAAAGATCGGACTGGACGCCGTCTATAAATCGTGGGATCGTTCTTTCAAACCAGGGCGGCGCTGGACCCTGCATCCCGAACACGTTGTTGCAGCCGGCAACGAGGCTGCTGTAGTCATGCGCAACGAAGGCGATCTTGCTGGCGAAAAAGTCACAATTCGCAGTATTGAAATCTTTATTGTCGACGAATCAGGTCTTTTGGTGCGAATTCGTTCATTTTTTGATCAACCCTCCGACTTTGCGCTCTCCGATTACTTCACACCTCAGCGAACCGAGTGAACTAGTAGAACAATGCCTGCAGATACCGCCGCCCACGACATGCTGAATCGAACAATCGCCGTCATAGAAACCGACGGAGAAGAGGGTGTACGTGTTGTCGACATCGCCAAGCACGTTGGTGTTGCAGTCACCACCCTCTTCCATTTGTTCGGAAATCGTGATTCGCTCATCATGGCGGCACAAATTGAACGTTACGTTCGCGGCCAAGCAAGCATGATCGAAGAATTTGATGTCGACACCGCGATTGCTCGAACAAAGGAAGACTTTCGAGCTGTTGTGATTCGGATGGTCAGGTCAGAGACTGCACCTATTAATTCTGCGATCCGCCAAAGTCGTCAAGGAGTATTTGGTTCTGCTTACGGACAAAGCGAACTGATGACTGCGATAACAAGTAGCCACAACAGCATGTGCCTCGGTTTACAGGTTGCACTCGAAAGAGCCAAAGAAAATGGCTGGATTGAACCAACTATTGATACTTTGGCCACTGCCTATTGGATGCTCGGACTTTTAAATAGTCGAGTGTTTATTGAAGTTGGTTCACCCCAAGTTGATCGACGTGCGTGGGATGATCTCACTCTCAA
>JBIIMF010000043.1:0-10351 GCA_044338135.1 Ilumatobacteraceae bacterium
GGTCGCCGTTAATGACGGCGGGATAGTTCATGACTTCGCCAATACCAATGGCCTTGAACTCAGAAATCAGATGTCGAATATCTGCTGGCGAAAATGCTGCGCCGGGGCTTTCGAAACTTGATGCTGGTACGCAACTTGAAGCCGCAAGACCAAAAGTAAACGGCATCTTTTCGGCAGCTTCGGCAACTGCCCCAACACCTTCGAGCCCAGCAACGTTGGCAATTTCGTGCGGATCACACGCAACTGCAGTCGTTCCACATGGCAAGGCCCCACGAACGAACTCATCAACCCACAACTTGGTTGATTCGAGGTGCATGTGTGCATCAACGAACCCGGCGACTAATGCCGCGCCACCTACATCAACCGTTTCTTTGGCTTCACGTTTGCCCCATCCGGCCACAACACCGTCGGCAATTGCGAGGTCGGTTGCAACCCATTCGCGGGTAATTGGAGAAAGAACGCGGCCACCAGTGATGAGCAAATCAGCAGGCTCATCACCACGGGCTACGGCAAGGGCTCGAAGTGAGGCGGGGGGTCGTGACATGGCGAGAGTGTAGACACAAATTTGGGGTCAGCGCAGACTAGGGGCACACACACGGCATATTTCACAGTCGTGGCTTACTAGTCTGAGTCTTGATCATTGTGCTGCATGACCTCAAAAAACTCTGGAAAATCAAACGCTTCCGTGTTTTGCTGACGGCACGTACCTTGTCGAATATCGGCAACGGCATGTCGCCCATCGCCATGGCCTTTGGCGTGCTCTCACTGCCTGGCAGCAACGCTTCATCGCTGAGTTGGGTGACCGCTTCGCACATGGTGCCGATTGTTTTGTTCTTGTTGTTGGGTGGAGTTGTGGCCGACCGCATGGGCCGAGCCCGAGTTGTTGGCGTCACTGACATCATCGGCGCATTCGTCGTCGCGACCAGCGGTGTTCTGTTTCTCACCGACCAGGCAACTGTTCCACTGCTGTGTGTCAATGCTTTTGTTTTCGGAATTCTGAATGCCATGTGGTGGCCGGCGTTTGCTGGACTTCTTCCCGAAGTAGTGCCAAGTGGAAGTTTGCAAGCTGCTAACTCGATCGTGGGTCTCGGCGAAAACATCGGGTTCACACTAGGTGCGACCATGGGTGCGGCCATCGTGAGCACGGTTGGACCAGGATGGGCGATCATTGGTGACGGGTTCACGTTCTTGTTGGCCGGAATATTGATTTTGCAATTGCAAATGCCCACAGAAACTCAAACTGGAAAAACTGCAAGGCATCCAGCGATGATCTCACAGTTACGTCAAGGGTGGTCAGAGTTCTACTCACGTAAATGGATTGTCGTCATCGTCGTTTGTTTCGCTTTCATCAATATGTGCTTCGAAGGATTCTTAGGAGTACTTGCTCCGGTGCAAATGAAAGAAGCACTCGGCGGGGCGCGTGATTTGGGATTAATGCTGTTTGCATTAGGAGCGGGAAATATTGGTGGCGTTATCGTTTTGCTGCGCATAAAACCCAAACATCCACTCATCATTGCGATGGGCGGAATGCCTTTGGTCGGCGTGTGGATGATCGGTGTAGCGGTGCCATTTCACATTGTGGTTTTGATGATCTTGGCTTTCCTCTCTGGAATCGCAATGGACATGTTTTTTGTGTTGTGGATGACCATGTTCCAAACGCACGTGCCCGAAGAAGCGTTGTCACGAGTAAGTGCGTACGACGCACTTGGGTCGACAGTTTTTGCACCGCTTGGATTGTTCTTAGCCGGGCCGATTTCTCTGTGGATCGGCACGAGCGAGACGTTGTATATCGCTGGAGTGATTGCGATCGTGATGGCCGGAGCGGCGCTGTTCAACAAAGATGTGCGACAGCTTGAACGCGTCAACGAATTGGTCAATGTTGATTAGATTTGTGCTGTGATTTCCGCGTGATGCTCGTCGCTGGCTCGTAGTTGACTCACCGACGTCGCCCACATACCTGAGAGTTTTCCGAGTCGGCGGCGTGGGCTCAATCGACGTTCGTCACCCACGACCAGCTGCGCATCCCGCCGAATTGCCATATCCATCACGACTCAGCGTTGCGTTTTATGCCTTCCAGGTTTGCGCCAATCAGGTTTGCGCCTTCCAGGTCTATGCCTCTCAAATCTGCGCCTCTCAAATCTGCACCAGTCAGGTTCGCACCATAAAGGTCTGCGAAACGCAGGTCTGCGCCAGTCATGTTTGCGCCAGTCATGTTTGCGCCATCAAGGACTATGTAAATCAGGCCTGCGTTACTCAGGTTTGCGTTAGTCATGTTTGCACCAGACATGTTTAATCTTGGAAATTGACTTTCCTGGTATGCGTTACTCAGGTCTGCACCAGTCAGGTTTGCGCGACTGAGGTCCGCGCCCTCTAGAAATGCGGAATGCAGGTTTGCGCCAATCAGGTTTGCGCCAATCAAGGTTGAGTTAAGCAGGCTTACGCCTTCCAAGTTTGCGCCTTCCAGATTAGTGCCATCAAGATTTTCATACGCCAGGCTTTGGCCAGCAAGATTTGCCCCAGCCAAGTTTGCACCCAATAAGCCACCCAGTCCTTTGACACCAGTCAGGTCTACGCCTCTCAAGTCTGCTCCATTGAGTTGGTAAAGATAAGAAGCACCAGACAGATTTGCGCCAGTCAAGTTTGCACCAGTCAAGTTTGAACTACTTAATTCGACGCCCGTCAGGT
This sequence comes from Ilumatobacteraceae bacterium, assembly GCA_044338135.1. Classification (GTDB taxonomy): domain Bacteria; phylum Actinomycetota; class Acidimicrobiia; order Acidimicrobiales; family Ilumatobacteraceae; genus Casp-actino8. Next base: position 2,686 of record JBIIMF010000043.1, read on the forward strand.
TCGCGCCAGACAGGTTCGCGTTAGTTAAGTTTGAATTATACAAAGTTGATTCAAACAGGTTTAGACCAGCCAGGTTTCCGCCAGTCAAGTTTACGCCATTCAGCCTTGTGAGATTCAGGAGTGCGCCCTCTAGGTTGGAGTTAGTCAGGTCAGCGCCCTGCAGGTCTGCATTAGTCAGGTCTGCGCCTCTCAGGTCTGCGCCTCTCAGGTCTGCGTTAGTCAGGTCTGCGTTAGTCAGGTCTGCGTTAGTCAGGTCTGCGTCCTCTAGGTCTGCGTCCTCGAGGTCTGCGCCGGACTCAATCAAGTAGCCATTTACGGAGAACCCACTTCGCTTTCCGGCTTTTATTTCGTATGGGTCGTCGCCATAACCAATTGCGTCAGTGACAACCGGCGCCTCGGTTGTTGTGATGTACACGGTCTTGCCACATCCCGCAACAAACAACACCGAAAAAATAATCGCCTGCGTATGAATAAAAGTTGTTTGTTTCGTCATAACTTTCAATAACGAGTGACTCCGAATTTTGTGACAAACCTGTTAGAAATTTTCGACTTTGTGCGACGGAATACGGGAAATCGAACGCACCCTCCTATAGGCCAACTTAGGTAATTTAAATTCTCTGAGCAGCCCCAACGGGATTCGAACCCGTGCCGCCACCTTGAGAGGGTGGTGTCCTAGGCCACTAGACGATGGGGCCAAGTAGCGGGTCAAACCCTATCAACTACCGCCCGTATTTTCCCCCGAGGCCCCATCGATTCGGCGTTTGCGGAACGCCACCACGCCACCAACAGCTGCTGCGGCCACGACGACCCCGATACCAATACCGAGCGCTCCACCCGAACCAGAATCTTCGTCACCGACTGGTTCGGCGTCTTGGGTATTTGGCGCAGCGCTAACCAATGTGTCGACCGGCGACGCAATCGGTGCTTCGGTTTCTGGTGAAGCAGCATCGGTAGTTGTCATTACTCCGCGGAACGGTCCCGTAATTTCAAAGGTCATTCCGGCCTGCATACCACTTGCACCAATCGCATCGATAGGGGCGAAACTTGGCAGAATTTCAGTGAGATCGCGCTTACTGGGTCCACGTTGCGAGGAGAAATACAAACGATCGCGCGAAGGATTAAACACTGGCCCGGTCATTTCTGAATCAGCATGACCTTCGCCAACAACGCGAACGAACGGAGCAAGAGCACCTTCAGGTGTGATGATGACCAATTCCATGTTGCCACCATCTTCGGCGACAAAAAGATCTCCCGATCCAGCATCAACAGTGATGTTGTCAACATGCGACAGCACTGCGCCTTCGACGCCTAATCCATCAGGATCGCCCTTCCACAAAAGTGTGTACTTCTGCGCCGCGATATCAATGCCGTGAACAGAGTGATCACCCTTTGATGTGAAGTACACCCAACCTTGGTGATACCAACATCCTTCGTTGCCGGGGAAAATCGTTGCACCAGCAACTTGTTCGCGCGTCGGAACTGTTGCACCCGATGGATCGGTCAATGGTCCCCACGAAACGCTTCCGTCAGCCGCGACGATGCAAGCTTCTAACTTGCCAGCCGAAAGGTCGGGGTAAGCGGTTGGCGTGTACCGATAGAACACACCTGCGGAATTGTCTTCGGTCAGGTACACCTGTTGATTATCTGGATCAACTGCTGCGGCCTCGTGAGCCCAACGTCCCATTGCTTCATGAGCAACCGCTGGTTTGGCTCCGGTCGGGTCGCACTCCCAAATTCGACCTATTCCCGAGAAGTTTTCTTCGCCACTTAACCAAGTGCCCCACGGTGTTGGCCCACCCCCACAATTTGAATTACTACCTTCCAGAATTCGATACGCGTCAACAATGTTTCCGTCAGCATCAAAGTGAATGGCCGAAACACCGCCAGAGTCCGCGGCCATGAAATCGAAAACTTCGCTGTTACAGGCGTAGTACCAACCACCATTGCCGTCATCAAATGTGCCGGCGCCGTCGGGGAAAATGTGCCACTCATAATCAGTTTCACCAACCAGTTCGCCACCTACGGCAATCACGCGCGAGGTGAAACCTGCTGGTAACAACAAACCATTTTCATCAGGAGTCTCAGACAGTGGTCCATACGGACTTTCACCTGGAGTCGCTGAACCTTCGGCAGATCGTGCCGAAGCGGGCCGAGCAAACATTGCCGTTGGCAACATCACTCCCGCTCCTGTTGAAACAACACCAGCTCTCAAGAAATTACGACGGTCCATGGCTCTCCCTTGTTTACTACTACTACAAGGGCAATCGTACTTCAAAAAACAATGGCTGGGGAGCAAGGAATCGAACCCTGAATAACAGAACCAGAATCTGCTGTGTTGCCAGTTACACCACTCCCCAATGAACCCGAAGGCTCATAAGAACCACAATGCTACGGGCGCAAGTGCGTGGGCAAAACCTGAAAACCGTCAGCCCACTAAAGATTCAACTCGGTCAAAGCCAAGGATTCGTCCAAGCCCGACACCCGCCGCTTCTTCAAGATGTCGTTTGAGGTTGTTCCAGCCGTGCACCGGACTCGTTGAGGTCGACGAGGTGTACGCCCGAAAGCCCAACTCTTCGGCCATCAGCCGAATGCGCAGGCTGTGATACGGATCGCTCACTAACACAATGGTGCCGATTCCACGATCGCGAGCCAAGTCAGCGACAAGTTGCAACGACTCCCACGACGAACGCCCCGAATCTTCACCGATAATCACGCTTTCAGGGACTCCATTTTTCACAAGGTAGTTAGTCGACGACTCGGCCTCAGTGAAACGATCACCAGGCTGATTACCACCCGTCACGATGATCGTTGGCGCAATGCCTTCATTCCAGAGTTCGACCACATGATCGAGACGTGCTTGAAGTTGTGGAGACGGACGACCGTCATATTGCGCCGCACCCATGACAACAACTGCATCAACTTGACCATCATGATGACTACGGCCGATCATCCACACTTGAAGCAACGAGATCGCGAAGTAGGAAATGATCAGCGACAGAAAAACTGCGACACAACCGAAAACCCGTCGCCATCCGCCACGCCTCCACCATTTCGGAGCTTTGAACAAGCGTCGCTGCAGGGTCGCCGCAATAGTTCCTCCAACCGGAGTCTCGTCGCGAGAAAAATCTCCGGACTCGGTGCTCTCAGAGCCCAATTCGGTCATGCTGACGCGAGTCGCTCCGCAGCAGCGCGTAAACGCTTCATCACTTGTGCTTCGCCCATGAGCTCGAGCGCTTCGAACAATGGCGGCCCAATGGTGCGACCGGTCACCGCAACACGAATCGGTGCTTGAGCCTTACCCAACTTCAAACCGCGTGCCGCACCAGTTGCTTCGATACACAACTTCAACGAATCGTGATTCCAGTCAAGGCCGGTCGACAACGCCGCAATGGCATCGTTCAACATCTCAACGCCATCGGATGAACCAAAGGTTTTCTTCCACGAATCTTCATCAATCACTGGCTCGTCCAAGAACAAAAAGTCAACCAACATTGGTAATTCGGTCATTAAAACCAAACGAGTTTGCGCCAAAGGAGCCATTGCCCGAAACTTTGCTTCATCAAATTGAGCTGGCGTCCACGGAATGTTTTCACCGACAAGAAATGGCTGTGCGGCTTCAAAGAATTCATCGGCTGACATCGCACGAATGTATTCACCGTTGAATGCTGCCAACTTTTTCAAGTCAAAGAATGCCGGCGAGTGATTCACATCTTCCAAACGGAAGTCACGTTCGATCGTTGACCACGGAACGATTTCGGTTTCACCTTGCGGCGCCCAACCAAGAGTCATCAGATAGTTGATCATCGCTTCGGGCAGGTAGCCCTCATCACGGAATTGCTCAAGTGCGACTTTGTCGCGACGCTTCGACAACTTCTTGCGCTGCTCGTTAACAAGTACAGGCACATGCGCCCACACTGGCGGCGTCTCACCTAGTGCATCCCAAATCATTTGTTGTTTTGGTGTGTTGGGTAAATGCTCTTCAGCACGAACTACGTGACTCACGCGCATCGTGATGTCGTCGACCACATTGGCCAACAAGAACATTGGCGAACCATTGCCACGCAGCAACACAAAATCTTCAATCGTTTCGTTGGCAAATTCAACGCGACCGCGCACGAGGTCGTTCACAATGGTGTGGCCTTCAGGAACTCGGAAACGCAACACGCGACCAGGTCCGGCTTCAAGACCACGATCACGCGAGTAGCCGTCGTACCCCTGCTTGCCGTTGGTCTTTGAACGTTCTTGAATCTGCTCACTGGTCAGGTCGCAGTAGTACGCCCTGCCTTCAGCCAAAAGTTTCTGCGCGGCCTCAATATGGGCTTGGGCGTATTGGCTCTGAAAGTACGGGCCTTCAAAAGTGGGGTCGTCCTTGCGAACCCCAATCCATTCCAAGGCATCGATGATTCCTTGGGTCCATTCGGGCTGGTTACGAGCTTCGTCAGTGTCTTCGATGCGCAACACGAACGTGCCACCCATGCGCTTAGCCAAGGCCCAGTTATAGAGAGCAGTTCGAGCGCCACCGACGTGAAAGAAACCAGTGGGCGATGGAGCAAAACGGAAACGCGGGGAAGTTGACATGACCCTGTCACGCTATCTCGCACGGGTGAGGCCTCTATGGGCACCGAAAAGTTCACTATCTCTCACATTGAGCACGGCAGAGATATCGTGACCCCATGTCCCAACGCAATGTTCTCGGCGGCGAGCTCGCTTCATGTTCTTTCGACCCCATGACTGGCTACTACCGCACCGGATGTTGCGAATCGCGCGGCGATGACCCCGGCGTCCACGTTGTGTGCGTGCGGGTCACTAGCGATTTCTTGGCATTCAGCCAAGGCCAAGGCAACGACCTCAGCACTCCGATGCCGCAATACGGATTCGCCGGACTCAAAGATGGCGATCAATGGTGTTTGTGCGCCTCACGCTGGCAAGAGGCATTTGAAGCAGGTGTTGCACCCAAGGTCGTTCTTGAAGCCACGCACATGTTGGCCCTTGAGTTTTGCAACTTGGCCGACCTGCGGGCCCACGCCATCAGCTGATCAACCCAAAAAAGCGCAACGTACTAATTGAAAAATTATAAATAGGGACAATAGTTACCTATACTCCTTGCATATGAACCAATCTCGTCGTCGAGCCGACGCCGCTCGCAACGACGATCTTCTCCTTGACGCAGCCCTCGAGTTGCTGCGTGAAAAGGGTCCCGACCGCATCGCTGCCCTCGATCTCGCACGATTAGCCAAGCTGACCACTGGCGCCGTGTACGCCCGCTACGAAAACAACGAAGAAATTTTGGTGGGCCTGTGGCAACACCGCATCAGTGGTCCGATGCGCGCCTTCTTTGAAGCGTCATTACCTGCCCTCACTCCTGGACTCCACCGTGCCGAGGCCCAGGCAATCATGGCGAGAACTATTAGCAATCCCCACGGACCGTTACGTCCCGGTGTCTCGTTGCTGATTGCCTCGGCCCGCATTCCCGAACTTCACGAAATCATCGTTCCCGAAATTCAGGGTTGGTTGCATGAAATGGGAATTTCGGACGATCGCTCAGACGTTGCGTCCCTCCACAAACTCAAGATCATCAGTTTTGTACTTGGATGTCTGTATTTCGCCGCGGCCGACATGTTTGACTTCGACGATTGGGAGGCCATCAAGCCACTTGCGCACTACATTCTCGAGCATCCGTCCGTCGACGGTGTCGCCAATATTCCAATGACATCTCCCCCGTCAATCGTCGTCACAAGTGACAATGAAGTTCGTGACGCTCTCGTCAACGGCGCCGCTCGCGTCATTGCTCGTGGCGGAGTCGAACGCGCCACGACACAACGCATCGCTCGCGCCGCCGGGTTGCCACCTAGTGCACTCTTTTCGGAATACCGCACCCGACAAGCACTCTTCAGCGATGTTGCCGAAAAGTTGTTGCACCTGATTTATCGCAACACCCGTGCCGAAAACATAGACCCAACCGCAGAAGTCTCCCGTGCAGAGAACAAAACTCCCACCGACTTCAACGACCCTCGACTAGTCAAGCATCGTCAGTTGCTCTCGTATCGTGGTGCATTGACCGAAATGGCATTACTTTCATCGCAATCACGCGATCAACGACGAATCCGACTCGAATTCCATCTAGCCGCAATCACCGATCCGCTCATTAAAGACGCCTTAGTTAAAGCAGATCAGTTGGCGAGTACTTTCGCGAGTGAAGAACTAAATCAAATATTTGGAATTCCGCTAGCTTTCGCCGAATCCACTGTTCGGATGGCTCGCGTGTTGTTCCAGGGTTCACTGCTTCTTGAAGAAATTTCTGAATCACTTAACGGTCGCGACCTGAGATATGTCTACAAACCGCTCGCTGATGGCTTTTCACAGATGGTCATTAATCAACCGCTCAGCAGTATTAAATAGCTGACATCAACAGCGCAGAATCGCCGGTAATTGCTGGCAAAAGTCCATCAACTGGTGGCATGAGTTGTTCACAGAAGAATCGTGCCGATGCGATTCGTTCAGCGACACACGCCGCGCCAACTTCGCTCGCCGCGTCTTGAGCAATTACTGCCGAATCGGCCAATAAGAAACCGGCCGTCAACGTACTGATCAAGCGCATGTACGGAGTTGCGCCCGATAGTGAATCAAGCGGATTGCCAGAGTGTTCGGCCAACCATGTCGTTGCGGTACGTGTTGCGGCCAAAGTCTTTGCCAGAGCTGCACTGACTCCAGAAAGTTCAGCATGACCTTCAAGCTTTCGACTGAGCGTTTCAACCGAATCAAGATGACGCTTCACAACTTCGCCACCTCGTAGACCAAGCTTGCGACCGACTAAGTCAATGGCCTGAATTCCGTTGGTGCCTTCGTAAATCGTTGTGATGCGGGCGTCGCGATAATGCTGCGCAACTCCAGTCTCTTCAACAAATCCCATACCGCCATGAATTTGCACAGCGATACCCGTGAGTTCAACACCCATGTCGGTACCCCAACCCTTTGACATCGGTGTCAACAGAGCTGCAAGATCTGACGCAGATTCGCGTTCAACGGCATCTGGGTGATGCTTAGCGACATCAAGACAAGCCGCATTCCAGTACGTCATGCGACGCAATGCTTCAAGCGTTGTCTTCATAGTCAACAACATGCGTTTCACATCAGGATGGTCAATGATCGGCGAGCTTTCACCAGCCGGCGCACCAGGCGCACGTCCTTGACGACGATCTTTGGCGTACTGCAACGACTGTTGATACGCGCGATCACCCAACGAAAGTCCTTGAAGACCAACTGAAAGGCGTGCCTGGTTCATCATCGTGAACATGTATTGCATGCCGCGGTTCTCTTCACCAATCAGATAGCCAACTGCGCCACCATTGTCGCCATAGGTCAGAACACACGTGGGGCTGGCATGAATACCTAGCTTGTGCTCAACTGAGACACACTTGACATCGTTGTGGCGGCCAAGCGAACCATCATTGTTCAAAAGATATTTCGGAACAATGAAACACGAAATTCCTTTTGTTCCTGGAGGCGCATCAGGTGTGCGTGCCAACACCAAGTGAATAATGTTTTCGGCCATGTCGTGCTCGCCGAACGAGATATAAATTTTGGTGCCAGTGATGTTGTACGTACCATCGGCATTTTTAACGGCCTTGGTGCGAACCGCGCCGACATCACTGCCCGCGTCGGGTTC
>JBIIMF010000147.1:0-2878 GCA_044338135.1 Ilumatobacteraceae bacterium
GGGAACTGGATCATCCATCAGATCCAATATCACGACACGTACACATGCGTTGATGGACATTGGTTGTTTGCTCGTCGTAAGCACTTGCTGTGGTACGGCCACACGATGCCGAATGCCCCAGTCGGACTCGAAGACGCGAACTGGCCGGCAAATCAAACGGGCCGAGGTGAGTTGCCTGAATGCCTCGAGTCGTGGCAGACGTGGAAAGCAAATAACTGATTCGTTGCTTTAGAGCGCGGTCAGAATTTGCGCACGGCCATTCGCTGCAAAACGTGCTTCAAGTTCTTGCTTGTCAGATTCGTTCATGAGCCGCAAAGGCTGATTGCGCTCGGGCCGCCAATAGTGAGTGTCTGCAGCAAACCATTTACTCGCGCGTAGCGGTGGCTTGTGCACTTTGTTGTTTGCAGTCAGTGGCATCGCCTCAATCACCCGAACAATTTGTGGTGACCATTTGGTGCCAAGATCTCGCTGCTGTGACAAAAACTCATCAAATTCGTGTGGCGAAAACTCGGTCGTTTCGTTCATTTCAATTGCCACCATCACCATGTCGCCCGTTGTTGGGTCGGGGACGGGGTAGACGGCAGCCATCACGACTCCGGGAAATCGCGAGACGATGTTTTCCACTGGTCCGGCGGCAAAGTTTTCACTATCGACGCGCAGCCAATCGGCGCTTCGTCCGCCAAAGTAGAAAAAGCCGTCGTGGTCGCGATAACCAAGATCGCCAGTCCAATACCAACCATTGCGAACTCGTTCGGTGGAGGCTTCACGATTGTTGTAGTAGCCCTCAAACGAAGTGCCGCCACTCTTGCTCACGATTTCGCCAATGCACTCAGGATTGACAATGGCTCCGAATTCATCGAACTGAACTCGTGGACATTCGGCATTAGTGTCGGGATCAATAATGAATACCTGCCCCGCCATATCGGCTCGTTCTTTGCCGAGTGCGTTCGCAGGAGTGTCGGGAGTGCGAATGATTGCGACAACACTTTCACTTGAGCCGTACCCTTCAACTAGGTCGCAGCCAAATCGTTCGAAGAAACGCTCACGATCAAGAGCGCTGGCTTCGGTGCCGAATCCAAGGCGCAATTTGTTGTGCTTGTCGTCGCCGTTCGCTGGTTGCCCCAGAATGTAGGCGATGGTGCGACCGACGTAGGTGAAATATGTACAGCCGTGTTCGCGAATATCGGACATGAAGTTACTTGCCGAAAACTTTCGACGAAGAACGACGGTTGCTCCAACCGCGAGTGCGGGTCCCCAGCAAGCCATGAGTGCGTTGCCGTGAAATAGTGGCATCGGGCAGTAGCAAACTTCTTCACTGGTCACACCGTAAATCTGCCCGGCCCGCACGCTGGCGATAGCCATACGTTGGTTTGTGCATACCACTGCTTTGGGAGCGCTTGTTGAACCAGATGTGAAGAGCAAGAAAAGAATGCTGTTTTCATCGGGCTCGTTTTCTGGAAGGGGCGCATTTTGATGTTGAGCAAGCAGTATCTGATGTTCTAGTGAGTCAACGTCAATCGTGTTTGCGTTTTCAACTCCCGTGTCTACACCCTCAAGGAGTTTCATCCCAGTTTCGTCACTGATGATTACTTGGCAATCGGTGTGTTGAATGTCGCGTTCAAGTTCGCTTCCTCGACGCGTCGGGTTAATGCCAACGATGCATGCGCCAATTAGTGCGGCACCACCAATCCAGAAGAGATATTCCGGAGTGTTTTCCAGCAATATGCCGACATGGGGCGGGCGACCATCGTCGAGCAGGCCATTCAAAATTGATGCACGAATGGCTGACTCAGAAACAACTTCATCCCAAGAGTAGGTGCGCCCTTCAAAGATATAGCCAGGGTGAGTATCGCCAACTCGCGCCCGAAGCAGGGAAGCGACTGTGCTCATGGAACGATTCGTTGAGGAAGTGGATGGCGGTACAGTGCGGCGGCATTTTCACAACAGAACTTGCGCAGCAACTGGGGCGATAAATGACCCCATGCATCTTTCAAGATTGATTGGCTATTTGGCCAAGTGCTGTCTCCGTGCGGATAATCAATCTCGACCATGATGTGATCGTCACCGATGACGTCATGAAGATCAATGGTGGACGGATCGTCGATGGTGCAGAACCAAAAATTACGCCGCAAGACATCTGCGGGTCGAATATCCCAACCGGCACCATAACCGCTTCGATCCACGACATTTTCTAAACGATCAAGCAACATCGGAACCCAACCGATTCCGCCTTCGCTCATCGCAATTTTTAGGTCGGGATATTTGTATGCGTATCCGCTCCACAACCATTCGGCACACGCAGTGAGTGAGAGTTGTCCAAACAACGTCGCGCCAAGTTGAAGTGCTGGTGCGCCTTCGGGCATTGCGTACATTCCAGACGAGCCAACGTGTAATGAAATCACCGTGTCGGTTTCAACACAGGCCTCAATGATCGGATCCCACCAACCGCTGTAGAGACTAGGAAAGCCAACGTTGTGCGGGCGTTCTGGCAGTGTGACCGAAACAAAGCCGCGCTCAGCATTGCGGCGAATTTCATCCGCTCCAAGTTTGGCGGTGCCATCGGGTCCAGGGGCAAGCCAGGTGATTCCGCACGGAATGATGCGGTCAGGGTATTTCTGCCACCATTCTTCGTATAGCCAATCATTCCAAGCGCGCATTGTGGCGTGCCCAACTTCTGGGTCTTTGCACGCGCTAAAAATGCGACCAGCAAAACCTGCAACTTGCGATGGGAAGTTGAGCGAAGCCCAGCATCCGATGAGATCCATATCTTTGATTCGTTCATCGATGTCCCAACAACCGCGGCGCATATCTTCAAAACGTGCTGGCTCGAGTGATCGCAGTTCTGGTTTACGACCAACGACTGCGTTCATACCAACTT
>JBIIMF010000149.1:0-2873 GCA_044338135.1 Ilumatobacteraceae bacterium
TGAATCATCATGGATAAATCAACAAAAGACCAGCAACAGGGCACCGAGAAGCGAGATATTCCGTGGAAACTCGTGAGTTTTATTGTCCTCGTCGCAGTCGTCGCTATCTTCGTCCTGCAGAACCGGGACCGAATGCCCGTAAACTTCTTATTCTTCGAAATCAACAGTCGGCAGTGGGTCAACCTCATCGTCGCCGTTGCGTTCGGCGTAGGTCTTGATCGGTTATTTATCGGTTGGAGGAAGCGTCGCCGCCACGACGACTGAGTCTCACTTTCGAGAAATAGTGAGAACCTCAACGTGAAAGTCGCATCTACCAACGGCGTCAAAGTCGAAATGTACGACATGGGTGGCTCAGGCCCCAACATGTTGCTCTCGCACGCCAACGGATTCCATGGTCATTGTTGGAAGCCGGTTGCCGACAATTTGATTAAGCGTTTTCATTGCTATTCGTTTGACCATCGTGGCCACGGTGACACCAAAGCTCCCAAGGACTGGACGGTCGCTTGGGCTGGTTACGGAGCCGACGCAGCCGCTTGCGCAAAGTCGATCACTGAACCAGGCGGCATTATCGGTGTCGGTCATTCAATGGGTGGAGCAACTCTTCTCATTGCCGCCCTCAAAAATCCAGGTCTCTTTCGCGGATTGTTGTTGTACGAACCAATCGTGAAACCAGATGATGTCCGCATGCCCGCCAACCGCCCCAACAACTTGGCTGAAGGCGCGGCTCGCCGCAAAAAGAGTTTCAAATCGTTTGATGAAGCGATCGCTAACTATTCAAACAAAATGCCAATGACTCACTTCACCCCCGAGGCTTTAGAGGCTTACGTGCGGGGTGGTTTCACTCAAGCCGACGATGGAACAGTGCATCTCAAGTGCGACCCAGCACTTGAAGCAGAAAACTTCCGTAACCCCGAAATCCCCAACCTTTGGAAAAAGTTGCCCGACCTCGATATTCCAGTGTGGGTCTTGAGCGGACATCCCGAACCATTCCAGCCTTCAGGTTTTGCTGAAGCTATTGCTGATCGACTCCCCCAGGGCAATCACATTGAATACAGCGACCTTGATCACTTCGGTCCTTTTGTTGATCCCTCGCGCGTCGCTCGCATTATTGACACATTCGCTGACACCCTGGAACCCTGATGTCCGAAAGTGCCCAGGAACCCACTCCGGGTACCGGAATCTTCGGACCCTCAGTTGATGCATTCGACGAACGCGTCGACCAACTCCTCGAAATTGTGCGATCGTCCAAGACGGCTGCTCGCGTGTTCTTAGCCGCAAGTCGATTGGGCGACTTCAGCGTTGTGTGGCATCTCATCGCAGTTTCGCGAGCCATGACCGGCCGCAAGCGAGCCTCACAGGCATTAGCAATAGCCGCCCTACTCGGTGCTGAATCTTTAATTGTCAACCAAGGCGTCAAACGAATCTTTAAACGTGACCGACCGACTTCAAGTGGCGACGACCGCTTCGAAGTTCGCACTCCTTCAACGAGCAGTTTCCCGAGTGGACACGCAAGTGCAGCCACTTTCGCTGCGGTCGTGCTCACAACTTTAGATGGGAAGAAGTCGGCACCTCTATGGTTTGGAATTGCTGCCGTTGTCGGCACCAGTCGAGCATTTGTGCGCATTCATCACGCTTCAGATGTCATCGGTGGAGCTTTTGTCGGACTCGTACTCGGCCTGGCAGTTCGTCCCATTGTCAAACTGATGAAATAAGATCTACGACGCGATTAGTACTTTGATCTTTGCTGACGTCACAGAGTTTTCGCTCGTTATCTGCTCGACTGTGATGTCAATTTTCCCTTGCGAAAACGATTCACCAATGTGCAGATCAGCATCGAGAACAGTGTGCCGACGTTCAAATCCGACTACACCAGCGACTTCAATCTGGTGAACAACCACACGATTGCGCAGTAGATGCTGATTATCTCCAGATGCATTCAACAGTTCGACTGAAACAATCGTGGAATTATTCAGTTGCACCAGAACCAAACGCACACCATCAACCGCAGAATCCGTATCGGTTGCCACAAGATCAAATGACTTTCTTCCATCTTCAAGAAGTGCCACATTGCTGTCATTTATCCATTGCGAAAGGTACATATTGATACCCAATGGTCCGGGAGCGTTACGTGCGTTCGGATTGACATCTCGAGGTGCGGCACTATTGCTCATCACATCGACTTCACTGTCGTAGACACCGTTACCGAAATTGTCGAGCGACGTACTGCTGTGCGGCCAATCAAGAGCATGTCCCATTTCGTGTACCACCAAATCTAAAGGCGGAGAACCTTTCCAAAACGGCATGAAATCTGCGGCACCGATATACACCGCGCGGCGAGTTAACTTCGCTGAACAATTCTCTTCACATGGCGAACCGGGCCGACCCCATCCGCCCACAGCAGTCTCGGAATGTTGAGCATTAGCGATCACCAGGACACCGCGAGCGGCAGGTGTTGCCTTATCTAAAGCTCGCTCGACACACAGATCAGATTTCTCAGCAGCATTGATCGAAACGCCGGTTGTTGCCGTGAAATTCGGTTGATATCGCCCATGGGACCACCGCGAGAAATAGTCAATAACTGGATCTAGTTTGGCCACAATGTCACCACTTGACAGATTGAGCCTCTCTGGCACCGGTGCAAAAACTGGGTCGGTTGTATTTTGCGGAATTTGGCACACCACGACTTCCCATGGGTCAGAACCAAGTGCAATGTCACCAAACTGCGACTCAGTCTGAACCATCGTGTTCAGGGCTTCAGAATCAATATCGCCCGAGGTCTGCTGATCGTTACTACATCCAGCGATCGTCGCAACTGTCAGCACCACGGCAAACATCGACCCAAGAAATTTCATCGCCCAATAACCGTAGCCCGA
>JBIIMF010000148.1:0-2873 GCA_044338135.1 Ilumatobacteraceae bacterium
TTCTGGCGGAAGTTTTGCTGATCCTCAGAGCTGAACGGGCGAAGTTGGGTAAATGAACCCCCGTTTTCGGGGTGTTTTCGCGCCCAATGAATTATTCGGCGGTGCCGACGGGGACGTTGTCGATGATCTGGTCCAAGTACTCAGACAGGCCGTATCCGACTTTGCCCTTGTGTTCGTCACTCACCATCGTCCACTGCGTCATTCCCTCGCTGATGCGCGTGGTTAACCATTCGCCATCGGGAGTCTGGCGACGATTACGCAACGGAATCAAACTCATCACGTCACCAGTAAAACGCCATTCACGATCGCTACGGCTCGACTTGAGTACTGCTTCAATCTTGTCGTGATAGGTGTCTTCGCCCTGGAAGACGGTCGAGATTTCGGCGTGATCGCAGTAATGCATCTGACCATTTTCCCAAACGAATCCACCGCGGGTTCCGGGGCCCTCTTTTTTGGCAACTCGTGACAGCATGAAGCCGAGGTTCTCGTCAAAGTTGGCAGTGAGCCAGCGGTAGTACCAGGGCGCCTGCCAGTAACGCGGGCCCCATGAGTGGTCGCGTAAGCCGAAGCCGTTGATTTCCCATTCTTGATCGCCGACGCGAATTGTTCCATGAGCCTGGATCAACTGCTCGTAGTGACCTTTTGCGAACTCTTCGCCTGGTGCTTCGTGCGGTGTGTCGGGTTCGCCGCCGAACATACTTGAGCGACCTTGTCCGGTGAATGTGATGTGAGCTTCGCATTCTGCGTACGGATTGTTCTTGAACGCGGTCTTGGGATCAACCATCTGTTCGGGTTCAGCGAGAACGACAACCTTGCCCGCAAAATCGATTTTGAGTTCTTCAAACGGCTTCACCATGGTCCAGGTGAGACCACCCGCATCAAGTTGATTGTTGTTTTCAATCGCCGGTCGTTTGAACATGAACGCCACCGAGCCGTCTGGCAAATAAATGCAGACAGTCATTTCGGCGATGCCTTCGTTGGCGCGGTTGCCCATACGGAACCAGCCGCCAACTTTGTTCACCGGATCAAAACAGTTGATGTACATGCTTTCGTTGAAGTTCGATTCGGGACCGAGTTCGTGCATGTATTCGTCGGAAGGATCAAGTCGTACGCCCATGAGCCCACCGTAGCCGTTCAGAACAGCGTTAATTGCTCCCAGGTGACCGCCACATCGGTGACTGCTTGCCAGGTGAGCTTCTTGCGTTTGCCGGGCCTTTTGACCTCGAGGTGTTCGGGGCGCAACGAACGAGCCGCCCCGTGGGCGTCGTGCACGGTAATGCTGCCGTCACGCTCAACATATGCGATACGGCCGGTTTGCCAACGTCCTCGATCGGCTCGCCGAAAGCGCACTTCTTCTCCTGCAGTCAGCCCGATGCTGTGCAAGACCGCAGCCTGGTCAACCGAAGATTTTTCGGCCGCAGCTTTCGCCGACGCCGAGCGCGGGGCAGTGGCTTTGGGCGGCATTCTTAACCTTTTCCGTATACCCGAGCTTGAAGTTTGCGCATGCCCGATAGCCAACGATCTCGATCGGCGGCCTTGCGCTGTTCGAACTCGGCAACTTGTGGGTGAGGAAGGATGAGAAACTTTTCTTGCTCGATGGCATCAGAAACGACAATTGCGACTTCATCGGGTTCGAGAACGTCGCCTGCTGAACGAACGACATCGCTCGCGATTCCGGCGCCAGGAGTGTCACCTTGACGCAACATGTTGGTATTGACGCCTTGCGGGCACAAGCAACTGACGCGAATGCCGCGATCTCCGTAGGTAATTGCCAGCGACTCGGCGAATGCGACTGCTGCACTCTTCGTCATTGAGTAGGGCATTGAACCAATCTGGCTGAGCAGTCCGGCGGCTGACGCAGTTGAACAGAAATAACCGCGGCCAGATTGAAGCCAATCTTCAATCAAATATTTTGCGGCCCATCGGTGCGCATGAACATTGACATTGAACGCCAAATTCCAGTCGGACTCGGTGGTTGTTTCAATCAAGGTTCCGTTGCCCACGCCAGCATTGGCGAAAAACAAATCGATTCCGCTACCACCGTTTTGGGATAAGAACTGGCGGGCAGTTGCCACTAGTTGCTCATTGCCTTTTTCGGTGGAAACGTCGGCAGTAACAGCCAACACTGAATTTGGGCGTTTGGCATTGAGTTCGACGGCCAAATTGGTGATTCCATCTTCAACAACATCGGAAACCACCACCGATGCTCCGAGGTGATGAAAACGCCGAGCGAGGGCTTCTCCGATGCCGCCAGATGCACCCGTGACAACAGTTCCGGCTCCGTGAAATTCCATATCCCGATCGTAGGGGCTGGGTGCTGTGCCCGACGACGCCTCAGGCTGACCATGCCAAGAAAAAAGACTGAGATACGATGCACATATTCGCTCGTTCTATGCGTTACTTTCTCAGTAGGAAGTTGTTCAAGTCGAATAAATTTCTGTAAACCGTGACCAGAGGAGCAATCAATGAGCGATACGCAGGTAGCCGATGTGATGACCGAACTTGAAATCAGTGACATCAAAGTTGTCTCCGCCGACGTCATTAACGAAGCTCTCTCAATCATCGATACGGCATTGTCCGATCTGGTGAAGCGTGAACTGGTATCAACTGGTGAAGTCAGTGACATGTTGCTCGATGTGCGCAACTTGTTGACAACCGCAATGCGCGGCTGATTCTCGGTCCACTTAGTTATTTTCGTCGTCTTTGGTGATGACGACTTTTCATCATGAGCACTGAGTCATAACGGTCGGGCTACGGTTATTGGGCGATGAAATTTCTTGGGTCGATGTTTGCCGTGGTGCTGACAGTTGCGACGATCGCTGGATGTAGTAACGATCAGCAGACCTCGGGCGATATTGATTCTGAAGCCCTGA
>JBIIMF010000150.1:0-2869 GCA_044338135.1 Ilumatobacteraceae bacterium
CAACTTCGCCGGTTGCTGATTCTGGAATCTTGAGTTCAACATCGAGCACATGATTTGGGAAAGCGAGCGCGACTTCTTCAAAAGTCACCATTCTGAAATCTTCGGCAGTGAATCCCTCTGGTGCCGGTTGATCACCAGTACGAACTCCGCGGTAGATGTAGGCATCGTCGGCGAGTGCTTTGTCGCTCCACACTCCACCCGAGAACCAGTAGGCATTATCCATTGCCTTAAGTTCCGCTGCAGTGAACGAGCTGAAAAGACCGGTGTCATTAGTGAGTCGATCAACCGTGTTGTCATGTTGCACCATCAACACGCCATCGCTACTCAACATCACGTCCATTTCAAGAACATCGGTTCCATTGAGTGCAGCTTGAGTAAACGCATACATCGTCGAATGCGGCCAATCGTGATCTCCACCAGCGTGAGCGATAATGACTGGGCGGTCAAGCGCAAGTAGATCAGTAACAGTGGTTGCTTCTGGAGCAACAACTTGATCGATAGCTGCAGTCGGTGCATCAGTTGCCGGCGTCGCCGCATCTGTCGTCGGGACATTTGATTCAACATCTGTACTTACCACTGATTCGTCGACCGAAGTGTCCGATGAATCATCGCCGCTGCACGCACCGACGATCGTCGAGAGCACGACAGCTGCTGCGAAGGCAGAAATACGGCGGAAAGTTTGCTGGCGAGACGTTCTGAGAGTTGTCATTCCCCTATCTTGCCACCCGCCAACCGAGGTTTCGGACCTCTTGGATTCCCCAAATGTGAACCTTCGGGGAAATCTCCTCAAACTTTTCTCAAGAATTTTTCAAAAAAGTGCCATGTTCCCCTCTGACCCTCCTCTTGAACACCACGCAGCCATACGGGTTGCCTGAACAAAGGAAAATCATGAAGAACATCCGCCACATCAATATCCGCAAGACCGCAATCGCCCTCGTCGCTTTGGCCGGTATTGCGTTCGCAACCACCGCTTGTTCCGGCAACTCATCAAAGGATTCAGCAGACCTGGCCCTTAATGCCACGAGTGAAGCAGTCACTGATCAGCCCGAAGATGCTGCCAAGTCCACACCAACCTCAACAGCTTCTCGAGTCACCACCGAAGTTGAATCAGCCACCCCAGCGACTGCAGCACCGGCAGCCGCCGAACCCGCACCAGAGACCGAAGCCGCTCCGGCAACTGAGGGATTTGAGACCGAAACTGCACCGAGCGCTGAAACCGCACCCGAGACCGAAACTGCACCGAGCACTGAAGCACCGGCCACCACGACACCGGCAACCGCCTCACCATCAATCCCTGCATTGGCATTGTCGCCAACGATTCGTTTCGTCACCTTTGCTCTGAACGGAACGAACATCGACACTTCAATTCTCGTTGAAGAGGGTGGCCTCGGCCGCAACGACATCGTTTCGGTCGAGCTCACCTACACCAAGTTCGGAACCGAACGCACTGTTACTGCAACCAAAGCAGGTTCAACCACAACGTCAAGCCAGTGGGTTGTCCCCGGTCTTACGTTGCGTGTCGGAAACACCGTCAAGATTCATGCTGTTGATTCTCGAGGCAATTCCGATTACGTCATGAGGACCGTGGCAATCTCGACTGCGCTGTGACAACCCAAACACACAAGAAATCAACAGTGATTGAAGCGACGGTTCGGGATTCCCGGGCCGTCGTTTTTTCATTTTGCTGAATGTGTTAGTTCAACGCCGACTTCACTGCTGCAGCAATCGCCGAACCATCAGCCGACGCACCAACACGATCCTTCACTGCCTTAATCACACCACCCATTGCCTTGGGTCCGGTTTGACCATTCGCCGCAGCATTGGCAACTTCTTCCGCAACAATCGCGGCAAGTGCGTCTGCATCCATCGCTGCCGGCAAATACTTTTCGATGATTTCCATCTCTTTGCGTTCTTTGGCAGCCGAATCGGCGCGACCAGCTTGTTCGTAGATGTCAGCCGACTCGGCACGCTTTTTGACTTCCGAGCGCAACAAGTTGATGATCTGATCATCGCTCAATGAAACAGCTTCGGCGCCAGCGACTTCGGCGTTCATGATTGCCGCTAAGGCCATACGCAAAGTTGACTTCAATAAGTCATCGCCTGCCCGCACCGCATCGTTGATATCGGCTTGGATACGACTTTTCAGACCATTCTCAGTACTCATAGACCCATTCTGACGCGTTTTGCACCGCTAGCCTCGTCTCTCGTGAATCAAGTTAAAAATCGTCTCGCCGCCCTGTCCATGCTCGATCGTGCTTTCCGCAATCTTCCCGATGCCACGATCACCGCTCTCTATGAGGGGCTCGACGAAGAAGGCCAAGACGCCATTCAGCACATCGCCAGCGTCAAAGGCGACGACTTGGCCATGCCCGAACTCATTGCTGCCATCCGCGTCTGCGTCTCAAAGGGCCGCATTAATGGCGACCTCGAGCGCATGTCACTCGTACTCACCGACAAGTGCCTCGCCGAATGCATCGAAGCTCTTGGCGAAAACTCTGATGACCCCAGCGAAGAAAACCTGCGCGAGGTTCTTCCGGCCATCATCAAGAACCACACCTTGCCCACCACTCAGGTCATGTTGGCTTCAGTAGTCACCGGTGAAGCCATCGCTTCGCCGATCATCACTCGTTTGCTCAAGAGCGACGACGAGATCAAGCTTCCGCCAGCCCCGGTTCTTGCAATGACACCATTGGCTCCGCTCAAGGTTGACGATGCCGAGCGTCTTGCACTCAAAGAACAGCGCAAGGCTCGTAAGGCTGCCGAGCAAGAAGAAGCTCGCCGTCGTCGCGAGCAAATGGCCAAAGCTCGCCGCAAGTAACTTTCGTTAGAGAAAATCTGGATCGTCGGGAATGCCGGCGTCAATGGGCAC
>JBIIMF010000151.1:0-2843 GCA_044338135.1 Ilumatobacteraceae bacterium
GTGAGATCAATGAGATCAAGCGATGAAATCGTTTTCCCGTCTCGTATCAACCAACCATGAGGTAGGCGACTGCCAGGTTCACTTGAAGGCGTGTAGTTGCGAATGATGTCATCGCTGAGTGGCGCAATGGGGGTCGTTGTTCCCTCAAGTTCGTAGCGGTAACCCATCTGCAAACCAAACATGTCGAAATGGGTCTGCTGATTATTGATGGCTTCAATGAGGCCTTCCTGATTGGGTTTACCGAGTGCTTCAAATACTTCAAACATCTTGAAGGCATTTTCGAGACTGGCCTGAGCATTGCGTTGAGCGACAGGGCGGCGCTCAGGTTCGTAGGTGTTAAGCAACGAGTCATTTGCTGTATCGGTGATGACGGCATGAAGCTTCCATGCCAGGTTGTGGGCGTCTTGGACGCCACTGTTGAGGCCCATCCCGCCCGAAGGCGGAAAGCGGTGGGCGGCGTCGCCCACTAAGAAGACTCGACCATCGCGATAGCGGTCGGCAATCTGTGAGGTCATGGTCCACGAGGAAGTTCTGAGAATCTTGATGTCGACTTGAGCATCAATGAGGACCGAACGAACCATGGCTTCAAACTCTTCGTCTGATTGGCTGATGACATAGCCGGCATCGACGGGGTGCATGTACACCCATTCGTTGTTGCTGCCGTGTGAAATCAAAGTTCCACCCATACCTTGATCGCAAAGCCAGAACAGCACCCCAGGGCATTCACGTGTGAGCGACGACAGATCGGCCGTGAAATGAATCATGGCAAAGCTCTGCAGATTGTCGGGGCCTTCCATCGTGATTCCAGACTCACGGCGAACAGCACTTGAAGCACCGTCGCATCCGAGAAGATATTTGGCAACGATGACTTCGTCGTTTCCGTCGTGGCTCACCGTTGAAACAACACTCTCGCCTTCTTGAATCATTGATAGCCACTGCGTTGAATACTCGACTGCGATACCCATGCTTGAGAGTTCATCAACCAGTACTGGCTCAAGAATGTGTTGTGCCAAGTTGCGCAAGGGAGTAGGTGTGATTGCCAACATCTCGTCGCCTTGACGTTCATATGGGAGTGAACCCAGAACTGTTCCGCCGAGTTTGGTCACCCAGTGAACTTGCCCGGCAGCCTTTGGGTCTTGGGCGAGTGAGCGTAAGTGATCGACGTTGACCCCGATTTGTCGCCACACTTCAAAAGTACGGGCGTTAATAACATGGGCGGCTGGAGCGCGCTGTGGTCCTTCACGTCGTTCGATAATGCGAACTGAATGACCCATTTTGTGCAGCAACATTGCTGCGCTGATACCAACAGGGCCAGCACCAACAATCAAGACGTCAATATCAGTAGTCATCGTTTTTAGAACAAACCGTCGTACGAGCCACCATCAAGGTGAATGCTCTGGCCCGAGATGAATCCTGCTTGAGCGCTACATAAGAACGCACACGTGTCACCAACTTCTTCTGGACGTCCGAGGCGTTTAGCCGCAATCGTTTGTGCCATTTCTTCATACGCTTCTTCAAGTGTGATGCCCTTGAATTGCACTGCAAGTTTGGCCATTCCAAGTTGACGGTCAGTGTTGATGCGTTCGGGCAGAATGTTGTTGATCGTGACGTTTGACGATGCAACATCTTTTGAAAGACCTTTTGCCACCGACATCAAACCGGTGCGTGCGGCCGATGACAATCCCATAGGAGACAACGGACTCTTGGTCATGGCCGATGTGATGTTGATGATGCGCCCGAATTTGCGCTCGACCATTCCTTCAAGCACATCGCGGATAAGAAGCAATGGCGCCAACATATTGCTGTCGACTGCACTGAGCCAATTGTCGCGACCCCAATCTTGAAAGCGCCCAGGCGGCGGGCCGCCATTGTTGGTGATCAATATGTCGGGGCGGGGACACGCATTGAGAAGTGCGGCTCGGGTTTCGTCAAGAGCAATGTCGCCAACAACTGTTGTGACCGAACCTGTGGCGGTGAGTCGCAGTTTTTCGGCAGCCACATTCAGACGATCTGTATCACGTCCATTGATGACAACGTTGACACCTTCTTTGGCAAGTGATTCGGCACAAGCAAAGCCAAGACCGGCGCTTGATGCGGCAATGATCGCATTCTTGCCCTTGATACCGAGATCCATCAGAAATCCAAATCGTCGGGCGGGTTAGGTCCCCACTGATTGATGCCCGCGAAAATTGAATGTTTGTTCAACGGAGTTGACGCTACGAGCAGATCACTATCGGTCCAGTGTTCAATCGTGAAGCCGAGTGGGTCTTTCCAATAGTCAAAGATCTGTCCGCCCAAAATGTGGCGACCGACTCCCCAATAGTGGCGAGCACCCGAAGCAAGAAGGGGTTCGCGTCCAGCCATGAGGTCATCAAAGTCGGCAACTTCCCACGCGCAATGGCCAAGACGCGTTTCGCCAGTTTCCAAAATGAGTAATGAGTGGTGATCGGTCGGGATCTCGCCACGATCGCAACGCATAAATCGGCCGATGGGTTGTTCGGGATCTTCGATGTACATATCGTCCGAGCCGAGAAGTCCAAGAGTGTCGGAGTACCACGCTGTGAGGCGTGCAAGAGAGGTTGTCTTGATGACACCATGGCCGAATCGTTTGACTTGCGATGGGCCAGATTCAATTCGTTGCAGTTCGACCGCACGTGGACGTGATTGGCCATTGTTATATGCGGCGTGCTTGCGAACTTCAAGAGGGGGAAGTTGCTGTGCATTGGCTAGGACGTCAACTTGGTTTCCATCGGGGTCGGTCAGGCGCACGACTGAGCCGCCACCGGGGTCGGTGCATGGCTCAATCGGGGCACCGGTTGCTTGTGACAGAGTTTCAAGATCGG
>JBIIMF010000152.1:0-2841 GCA_044338135.1 Ilumatobacteraceae bacterium
CAGCAGCACGTATTCAGCTGCGGTCATATCTTCTGGCATTGACGGCGACTGAGGAACGTGAGCAACCAAAGCCGCCCGCCGACGCGCCGATCGAAGATTTAGCGGCGAACCATCAACCAAGATATTTCCATCGTGTTTAACAAGTCCCGCAGCCGAACGCAACAACGACGACTTACCCGCACCGTTTGGGCCTATCAGACACAACCATTCACCTGGTCGCACAGTGTCGGTGAATCCTTGGACCGCAACAGAAGATCCATATTTCACCGCTACATCAACAAAAGCTAGTGATGTCATCGAGATGCTCCTTGCCGAGAACGTAAAACAATGATGAAAAAAGGTGCTCCGAGAAATGCCGTCACTACCCCGATGGGCGTTTCTGCTGGATCAGACAAAATTCGCCCAGGAATGTCGGCGATAATCAAAAATGCCGCACCAAAGAGAACCGTGAGAGGCAGGATCCGTCGGTAACTCGAACCTGCGAGCAGTCGCACCAGATGTGGCACCACAATTCCCACGAAACCAATCAGTCCACTCACGCTCACAACTGCGGCCGTTCCTAAAGTTGCGGCGATAACAACAGTAAGTCGAATACGATCAACGCGCGCACCAAGCGACTGTGCTTCATCATCGCCAACACGAAGCACATCAAGTAATCGACGATGCCACAACAAAACTCCGGTACTCACAATGACGTAGGGCAAAACCAAACGAACGTCATGCCAAGTAGCCGTTGATAAGCGACCGAGAATCCAGCTATATACCTGTCGCACAACGTCAGTGTTCTTCTGCAGAAGAAATGTTTGCACCGCTGTTGCAAGCGAGGTCACTGCAACACCAGCAAGAACGAGAGTTGCTGAAGATTTTGCTGCACCAAAGGCTGCACCCACCGAGTAGGTGATCATGACTGCAATGAGCCCTCCAGCAAACGCCGCTATCGGCAGTGGATCAATTGGCCACGATGAACTACTCACCCGACCAGCAACAATGATGACCGTTGCTCCAAGACCCGCACCAGCCGCAACACCCAACAAATAGGGGTCAACTAAAGGGTTGCGAAATACGCCTTGGTACGAAGCGCCAGCAATTGACAACATTGCTCCAACAATGCCCGCCAAAACGACGCGAGGCATTCTGATTTGCCACAGCACAGCGCTCTGCAACTCGGTCGCTCCAGTATTGAAGTCAATGAAAGGTAAGCGATTCAGCAATTCTGCTGGCACTCTCCACCACACCGGACCCGCTGGTCCGACCATGGCACCGAACAAGAACGCGACCGCCAACACGATGAATGCCACTGGCATCCACCATGATCTTTCGGAGTCGCGAACTTGTTCGGGCATCATGAATAAGTTCAGCCTTGGCTCGCCACATAGGTAGAGAGACCAGCCGCCACCGCTTGCACGAATTCCACGAGGCGCGGCCCCCAGCGTGACGCAATGTCATCGTTGATAGCAACAATGTTGCCCGATACAACTGCCGACAATCCCGACCAACCCGGACGAGCAGCGACCGTTTCAGCGGTTACGCCCAAATTCACGTCAGCCAAGAAAATGACATTCGGGTCTTGACTCACAATGAATTCTGCTGACAATTGCGGATAGTCAGTATCGCCTTCGGTGGCATCAGCGATATTGCGCATAGCGAACAGTTCGTAGATTGAACCGATAAACGTACTACCCGTCACCGTGTAATAGGTGTCGTCGAGTTCGTGGTAGTAACTCGCGGGCACTGTCGGAATTTCAACCCCTGCAACGATTCCGGAAATCTTGTCTTTCATTTCTTGCGTCAGACTTTGTGCCTCATCAGCGTGGCCGACAACTTTTCCGAGATCGATAATCTGCTGATACGCCTCGTCAAGGCTGAGCGGCGCAAGACTCACCCATGATTTGATACCAATTGCCGACAACTGTTCAGCCAATCCACTGAAGTCATCGCCGATGACGACAAGATCGGGTTCAAGTTCTGAGATCGCTTCAACATTCGGTTCGTACGCCGAGATATCAGTCAAAACTGCGGCTGATTCGTCGGGATAGTTCGACATTGAATCAACTGCGACCACTTGTTCTCCGGCACCAACGGCAAACAGGATTTCTGTATGAGTTGGAGATAACGAAACAATTCGTTGCGGTGCTTCGCCATCGGTTTCTTCCGACATCGGCGCCTCAGTTTCAACGCCGGTTGTTGAATCTGCCGTGTCGCCGCCACATGCTGCGAACAGCGATGTCAAGGCGACGAGTGATCCAACCAGGACGCGACGCGTGTTTTGCCGCTTTGAATTAATGGTACTTACTAGGTTTGCTTTCATTGAAGCTTCCTCCATTGCTTTGAGGAAGCAAGAGGAGTGCGAGGAAAGGTTGAACCAGTCCTGCGCGATCCGCCCTTGCCTCGAGGGTTGGTTATCGCATACAGATCAGGCGACCGGACTCGTTAGCCAAACTTTCGTTTGCTACACAACCGTTGCGGGACAGTGCCGGAATCTCACCGGACTTCGCTGTTTTCTGTACGTGCCGACTATTGCCGACGAGTTGAAACTAACACACGCAATACCCGCGCTCAACCATTCGAGTATTGAACTGCGGTCAGATAACGAGTTGAAGTTATGAACGTGCCACTAAATCGGCGATACGTCGAATTCCTTCTTCAAGGTCGGCGTCTCCGAGCGCAAAGGAGAATCGTGCGTAACCCGATGTTCCGAATGCTTCGCCTGGAACAATCGCCACTTTGACTTCCGACAAAATGATGTCAGCAAGTTCCATGCTGTTGTGAGCGGTCTTGCCATTGAAGGTCTTGCCAATTAAGCCAGTGACGTTCGGGTAGCAATAAAACGCACCTTCTGGT
>JBIIMF010000175.1:0-2805 GCA_044338135.1 Ilumatobacteraceae bacterium
GCAACGATGATCCTTCATCGAATGGTGTTCCGCCGCTCACAGAAATCAAGATTGAATCAATCACCATCACCGAAAGCTGATCAAGTACTTAGCTTTCGTACTTAACTGCAGATACAAAAAATCCCCCTCGGCTCCTGGTCTAGACCAGATGCCGAGGGGGATTTTGTTTTAACTAGTGCGTTACTTAGCCGAAGTAGCCCGCTGCGTCCACAAGCAAGTGAGCCTTGCCGTACACGTAGAAGCACACCTTGCCAGTGTTCGATACCGAGGCAATCACTGCGTTCGGAACGGTCTGGCCGTTGACGAAGTTGAGGTTCGACGAGTTCGGACGAGTACCACACGGGTACACAGTCACGTAGCCACCGACATCAGTCGCTTCACCATCAACAACTGTGACGTTGAGGGCGATGTTGCTGATTCCGCTAGCCGGCAAACCGCTTGCACCAGCAACAGTGAGTTCGTATGCAACACCGGATCCATCGGTCTTACCGACCTTGTTTCCTGAGCCACGAGTGTCGAGCAAACGAGCAGGTGCCGACAGTGCCGTCAGCGAACTATCAAAGTAGCCCGACACGTCAGCCAAGATGTGCGCTTCGCCATAGACATAGAAGCACACCTTGCCGGTGTTCGAAACTGATGCGATCACTGCGTTCGGAACGGTCTGGCCGTTGACGAAGTTGAGGTTTGACGAGTTCGGACGAGTACCACATGGGTACACAGTCACGTATCCGCCAACATCAGTTGCCTTGCCGTCAACGACAGTCACGTTCATTGCAACAGTGCTCAATGAACCAGCGGCTGGCAAACCATTTCCGCCAGCAACGGTCAATTCGTAGGCAGTGCCACTTCCGTCGGTCTTGCCAACCTTCGTACCAGCGGTACGAGTATCGAGCAAACGGGTTGGTGCTGACAATGCTGAGAATCCAGCAGTGAAGTAACCCGACACGTCAGCCAACAAGTGAGCCTTGCCGTACACGTAGAAGCACACCTTGCCAGTGTTTGACAAAGGAGCAACCACGGCGTTCGGAACGGTCTGGCCGTTGACGAAGTTGAGGTTCGACGAGTTCGGACGAGTACCACATGGATACACGGTCACGAAACCACCAACATCAGTTGCTTCACTATCAACGACAGTCACGTTCATTGCAACTGCAGCAACACCAGTGCTCGGGACGCCACTCACGCCGGCCACTGTCAACTCGTATGGTGTTCCGGTTCCGTCGGTCTTACCGACCTTGTTACCAGAGCCACGAGTATCGAGCAAACGAACCGGAGCTGAAAGTGCAGTCAAGCCACCAATTTCTGCAGTGAACGGCACCGAGAAAACGTCCAGGTCGGCATTACCACCAGTTGCACCACGAATGTTGCTCGCCCCTGAAGTGATCATGACAACACCCTGACCAGTAGTCGGGTCGTAGTCAAGTGCGGCCAATGAACTGTTCGCATCGGCTGATTTACCAGCAGCATTTGACGAAATCAACTGAGTTGTTCCGTTAGCGACGTCGTACAAGAACACGTCTAGCTTGTCGTTCTCGTCAGCCGCCGAGATGAACTCGTCATTTGATTCGTAGGCAATAAAGCTGCAGTCATCGGTGATCCGAGGAGCTGTTGCTGAGGTAGCTGCTTGACCAGTGGTGATCTTGCTCACCAAGCTAATGACCGGGCTTGCACCGCGGTTATCCCACAAGAAGATTCCTTCTGCAGGACCAAGGTCGCCTGCCAACAAGTCGAAACCTTCAGTTGACTTGAACGCGATGCACTTGCCATCAGCCGAGATCGCTGGTGCGGAGTCGGTGTCAACGAGTCCCGTTGACGGATTGCCATTTGGCTTCACGCTGGCGTACGCCGCTGCCGTGACTCCAGTTGAACCAACAGTGCTCACAATGAGTCCACCGAGCGTTCCGCCCGAAAAGACAAGGTCGGTAAATTCGGTTACAAAGGTCACCTTTGTGCCATCGGCATTGAGTGCTGGCAAGAAGCCACCACCGTCGCCACCGCCATCAGCAAACGTACTCACCCACACTGCTGGGGTGGCCACGCTTCCGAGAGTGTTCATGTACACGTCGGGGGCACTGTTCGTGTCATCGGCATCGAAGTACTCGTCGGTGACGAAAGCGATCTTCGTGCAATCGCTGCTGAACCTTGGCGAGTACGCACCGTTACTGGTGGGGGCATTCGCTTCAAGTTCGGTGTCGTACGAGATACTCACTGAAGTAACTGTGACAGCGAATTCTTGCGAAAACTCGTCAAAAATTCCGTCTTCATCGGCGTCACGGTCGATCACGTAAACATCGGGAGCACCATTGGCGTCGGCACCGTCAAACTCGTTCTCAGTCACATATGCCACCTTGCGACCCGTTGAACAAATCTCCGGGTCGTAGCTGTTCAAACCAGAACCGCCCTGAGCCCCACTGGCCGAAACACTGAGTCGGGTGACCGTCGTGCCATCGGTGACGAACACGTCAGATGCACCGTTGGTATCGCCTGTGACAATGTCGCTCGACAGTGATTCAAACACGGTCCAACGAGTACCTGACGCTGTCAACGTCGTTGAAACGCCGCCAGAGTCGCCGATACCAGCCTCGCCGATTCCGCCATTGGGGTCTCCGTCAGTTGTGTTGAGCACGAGGCGGGTGGCATTACTGAGTGTGGCCGCCGAAGCGGGCGCGGAACCAACCGCACCCGCCCCAAACGAGGCCACGATTCCTACCAAAGCTAGATAACTCAAACTCTTTTTCATCAGTCCTCCTTAAGGTTGATGTTTCAACTGATGATTGGTCAGAGTGCCTTGTTGAGACGGCAGTA
>JBIIMF010000044.1:0-9739 GCA_044338135.1 Ilumatobacteraceae bacterium
TGAGCGGAGCGCGCTTGCACTGCGTCCCGCAGGTCGTGGGGAATATCGTTGAGTTCGATATCGCGATCTACAAGACGACTCGAGAATTCATCAATATCGAAGTTGTCGTCGGTGTTTTTTGTGGGGTCGTCGCTCATCATGTATTTCCAATGTCTGGGTTTTGACGTTCGTGAGGTGCGTCTGAGTTCCCCAAAATGTCAGCAAGGCGGCCTCGGCCTCGGGCGATTCGAGAACGAACAGTCCCGATCGGGATGTTGAGTACCTGGCTGATTTCTTCGTAGTCAAGGTCGGCAAGATCACGAAGTACCAGTGCAACGCGGAATTCTTCGGGAATCTGGGCGAGCGCTTGGATGAGGTAATCACTTGACTCCACAACCAATTGTTGATCATCGCTGTGCGTGTCGGAAACATCCACTTGTCGCCCATCATCCGAAAACAGCGATAGTGGACGACGGCGACGACGGCGCAATTCATCAAGGGCGGCGTTCGTCGCAATTCGGTAAACCCAAGTTGAAAATGCTGAACGCCCATCAAAAGTTTCGTAGCCACGAACGATGGCGATCATCGCATTTTGTGTGGCGTCATCGGCATCAGAGTCGTTGAGCAGTATGCGACGACAGACTGCGCGAATCATTGAATAGTGATCTCTTAATAGCGAGTCAAGAGATGGTGATGATGTCATGAATCACGTCAGTCAACTAGGGGGCAGCAAGAATTCGAATTTCGCTGATGTAGCCGCGGTACGGATTGTTGTTACTACAAAACCCGCTCTTGCCGATTTGTGTGAAGTACACCAAAGCAAATTGTGAGGGGGCCGAGAATGAAGCGGTAATTGTCGAACCACCATTGGCCGAACCCTCCCAAATAGGAGAACCCCATGATTCAAGATCAGCACCAGCGGTATTTGATGTATAAACCTTGGCCTTCCAGTCATCACCTTGAATGTCGGCTTGCAGTTGCGCGAGTGCCGAACCATTGAGTTGCATGACCAAACCAACACCTGATTTGCTGCCAAAGGTCGACGACTTGTAACACGTTGTTGACCAAGCTGTCGTGGCATCACCATCAGTGACGTAACTGGCCTCGTTGTCATTTTCAGTTTTGTCATCACCCTGTGGATCAAAAGATTTGATACCAGTGATTTGTATGGGACCTGACGCAACAGGACTCGTGACGGCGACTGTGGTCGTGGCCATATTGGCTGAAGTTGAGTCGGACTTGTTCAGTTGGGCGAATACAACACCCACGACCAAAAGTATCGCCACGACACCAATCAAGACTGCTGGTGTTGGCTTAAATGCGGTATTGCTGCGAGTTTTTGAAACTGAAGTCTTTGTCGTCGGTTGAGAACTTTGTTGTTGACGACCTTGCTGATTGCTCGGCGATTCAACTGGCTCGCGCGTTATTCCGACCGGGGTGTGGCCTTTTGGACGAATAACTTTGCCAGGTGTTGGTGTGCGATCACCCGTGGGTCGCTTTGTTGCAGTCGGGGTTGAAGATTTGCGACCTTCAATCACTCGTCGGATCGCGACACCAGCTTGAGCAGCATCAGAAAAACGATCTTTTGGTTCACGCGCAATTAATCGATTAATGATTCGAGCGACATCGGGATCAATATCAGGCCGATGCTTGGCTATATCGGTTGCATCTCGATGCAAGCGAGCCAAGGCGGTATCGGTGTCGTTCTTGCCAATAAAAGGCACTTTGCCTGCGAGGCACTCGTACATCACGAGACCGAGCGAATAGAGATCGGCGCGCGCATCAAGGCTGTCGCCGCGAACTTGCTCGGGTGATAGGTACTTCGCGGTACCCATCATGATGTTTTCGCTCGTTAAGTCTTCGTCGCCATCAAGTGCTTTGGCAATTCCGAAGTCGGTCAACATCACGCGCTTTGAGGTATTGATCAAAATGTTTCCCGGCTTGACGTCGCGATGGATTAATCCTTGTTTATGAGCGGCTTCGAGAGCGGAGCACACCGAGTAACCAATACTTAAGACACTGTTGATACTGAGCGTCTTTTCGCGATCAAGACGTTCGCGCAACGATTCACCGTCGACAAATTCCATGATGACGGCTTGACGACCATTGTCTTCAATGGCGTCGTAGACCGTGACAATGTTGTAGTGATTGAGATTCGCCGCGGCGATTGCTTCGCGACGAAAACGTTCGGCCAAGGTCGACTCGGCGGCTAAATGTGGCTTGAGAAGTTTGATTGCGACAGTCCGAGTCAACTGCAAATCGGTTGCTTGCCAGACATCGGCCATTCCGCCATGAGCACGTAAAGACTCAAGGCGATACCTTTCAGCGATAATCGTTGAAGGCTGCGGTGCAGAAGGGTGGGACGACGAGGACATGCTTGAAATTGAACGCTAGTTGTCGTGACTATGCGGACTGCGGAATACCTCTGTGACCTTGTATGAACTCTGGTGAGACCACCACGAGTCAATCGTGCAGTTGTCGCGTTTAGTTTTCGAAGAAAGCGACTCCGATTGTTCCGCGACCGGCATGTGCACCGACGACAGCGCCGATCTGACCAACCAGAATCTCGCCTGCAAAAACCGTCTTCAGTTGAGCAACGAATGCATCAACATCTGAACAGTCTGCACTTAAGACACAGAGTTGGCTAATGCCAGGATTAGCGGAAGCTTCACGAACTTTGTCGACGAGGAAAGCCAACGCCTTACTCCGAGTGCGTTGTTTGCCGCCCTCTTGCACGACCCCATCGCGCACTTCGATGATTGGCTTAATTGAGAGGACCGAGGCCAACATCGCCTTTGCACCGCCGATTCGCCCCCCCTTCTTGAGGTTTTCCAAGGTGTCGAGGGCTCCCCAAACCTTGCAACGAGCACTCAGGTCGGTGGCAAGAGCTTCAATTTCATCAATCGTTCCTCCGGCTTGAGCAGCACGGGCACAGGCCACCACTATTGCGCCAAGACCCATCGTGACGGTACGACTATCAACGATTCGTACATCAATTGACGTTTTCATAGTTTCGGCGGCTAATCGAGCTGCCGCAATTGTTCCCGAGAGTTCGCCCGACAGATTGATGATGACAACACCCGTTGCACCTTCGCCCTGCAGTTTGCGAACTGTGTCCTCAAAACGACCAGGTGAAGGCGCTGCAGTCGAAGGTAGGTCTGATTCGACGGCGCATCGCTCCCAAAACTGGGTTGTCGTTAGTTGTTCGCGATCGACGAGTTCGTCATCTCCAAACCTGATGAACAATGGAACCACTTCGATTCCGAGAGATTGAACGACCGAGTCAGGTAGGTCACAGGCACTGTCGGTGATGATGCGAACGGCAGAAGAAGTCACGCTCTTAGGTTAGTTCGCCGGCCCTAAGCCGAATGGTCGCCAGCGGGATGGCGGTCGGCGGAATCGCTCGTTTCAACTTGGCGGCGCCGATGTTCGCGGCGGAGGTGGTGGATCCACCAGGACAGCAAGAGAAGTAGAGCGATTCCGGTGAATAACTGGCCCAGACCAGCCAAAGCGTTGACTCGAGCCGAGAATTTCGCAGGAGCGCCAATGGGGATATCGCCGGCGGGGGTGAGTAGTTGCAAGGTCACAGGGAATCGACCGTTGCTTTTGGCGGTGACGGGAATTTCGACGAGGGTCGAGGTCCCGGAGGGCAAAGTGACGACCTGTTCGTCGGTGGCGAGACTCAATTTTGAGCTACTCAAACGCACCCGAATCAATAGGTCGGTGTCATTGTCGTTGCGGAGCGATAAACGAATTGAACTGTCGCGCCCGCCGAGAGTGAAAGTTGTTGAGCCTGGGGTCACGATTGAGGCACCAATGGCCGCCAGTTGCGCATCAACCGCGTTGATATAGGACTCGACCTGAACTGGTGTGAGGCCCTGCGCTGGTAGAACATTGATGACTCGCTGCCACTGGTCTCGGCGTTCATCACCATCGGGCAACATCGCTGAAAAGCCATTGACCCGATCGGCAAAATTGCGCAAGGTGGGTTCGCTGGGGAAGGAATCTGCGAGTGATTGCAGTTCAAATGAAACCGGCAATCCATCCACAATGCTGACAGTCATTGTGTTCAACAAATCCACGAGCGATACAAAACTCATATCGGGTTGACCAGCAACTGAGCTGATGAGAGCGTTGACCAACGCAGTCGACGGCAAGGCGCCAGACTCGGTCGACAAGATGACACCCCGACCACTCATCGTTTCATCTCTCTTCATGATTTCTGAACGAAGAACTTTCAATTCGGCCAAAATTTGCTGGGCGACTAGGTAGGGCCCACCAGTTGGTTCATCTGATCCGCGAGTGAGGGCTGCACTGAGGTTGGTATCGACAAGAGCGGCGGTCATGCGATCAGAATTTGGGAGCTCCAGTGCAACGAGCCGCGTCGAGTCAGCGAAAAGCGAGATTCCATTAGCGGTGGTTTTTTGCGAGTCGCTAGTCAACACCGCTGTTCGTAAGCCGAGGTTACGCAGCAATTGAGCGCCGTCGCTGAACAAAGTTGATGTTTGTAGCCAAGAGTCACGATTGACCGACATCGCTGGGAGTCCGACTGCAAGAACATCTTCACCCAGTCGTAATTGAGTTGTGAAGACATCTGAACTTCTTTGCGCGACTAATTCATCGGGCTGAACATCAACATAAGTTGTCGGCAATAGTTGTAACGATGTTGCATTTTGAAGACGGGTTAAGAGAGAGGTGTCTTCGTCTGTTGAATTACCCAGCGAATCAACCAGTTCGGGGCGAATTGCTAGTGAAATAGGCGTATTTGGGTTTGCTTCGAGCGTTGAAACAACTTCAGTAACTGTTGAACGAGTGGTTTGGCTGATTTGGGTCGTGGCATCAGGTTGCAAACTCACTGGGGCGTCCAGTGTTCCGATCAGTGCGATTTCAAAATTGTCACTCGGAAGTGGACTCGTGACATCTTGTGGCAATCGTTCAACGAAAGTGACAATTTGGCTCGTCACCGATTTATCTTCTCTTAACCCAATACTGATTGGATACAAACCAGTTGCCGACATTTGCAAAGCATCTTTGGTGCGTACTCCTATCTCGATAGGAATCGCGACATCAACTCGGCCAGTAGCGGCATCGCGAAAATTGCTGACGTCAACAATGACTGTGTCAACTGTTGAGGGCAACTTGCCTGATGAAGCATCGCGAACTTCTTGTCGGGTATGCACTGGTCGATATGACGTAATGACCAAATTTGTGGAGGCGGTTGATGTTGGATCGCGACCACTCAGCGCAACGCTGAAACGAATCTGTGAATTTTCGACGCCGGCTACATATTGATCTTGGCTGATGAGTGCCGAAATGATCTCGGGTGTTGCGGCTTGGGTGTTCTGGGCCGGAATGATCATCCCTGCGAGAAAAAATCCGAATGCAACTAAAACACGGAACCTCACGAGACACCTGATTCGCTGAGTGGTGATTCGAGTGATAGTTCCATGACCCGCAAGTTTTCTGGGAGTTGCTCGAAGCCGAGTCGTTGATACAACGCTAAGGCTCGCTCGTTATCAAGATGTGTGTTGACCAAAATATCGGTCACCCGACGTCGGGCGAGCCATCCCAATCCGTCTTGAAGCAGAGAAGTAGCGACACCTTGGCCTTCGTGAGCAGGATCTACCGCCAAACGTTGAATAAATCCGGCTGATCCATTGCGACCAGTGACCATGTACCCAACGGGTTCATCGGTTGCGGTGACAGCTAATCGAATGCGATGAACTGGCGTGGCGCGACAGGCCTCTTCGATGCCTCCGACGTCGAGGTCCCACCCAGAGTCAAAAGCTAATTGGTCAAGCCGAGCGGCGACATCAAGTGAACGTTGCGAACGAAGGGGACGCATTTCGTGGTGGGGTCGCCTCCCTGCGTTCGTTGTCAAAAGCGGAATGGGTGTTTTCATTCGCAAGAGAGCCAATTGTTGAACTTCGTGAAATCCAGCTCGTTCAAAAGGTGCTGCTGCACTTTGCGACAAGGCACCGGTGCGAATTGACCCAAAACCCTCGGACCTGAGCGAGTTGGTCCACTCGTTAAGTGAGCCTTGTGAAGGGGCGACAGTGTGGTCGGTCAGGACCAAGTGGGCGATATCAGGACGACCCGGCCATTTGCGCACCCGAGCACACACGATTCCGTCATCAAAAAGTCGAGAGCTTGTGGCGTGTCGACGTTGTCGCAAACCAGTGATCACCCACCCGACGGTAGTGCCAAAATGGTATAGAAAATGCTTTCATGGCCACCTATATATTGAGCGATGTATTGGTCACGACCAATTGGCAGGGGCACAAGCGCATGACTGAGTCGGAAAACGAGATACACCAACGCACGACGAATCTTGATCAAGAGGTATACACCCGTCGCCGCGTTCTCGTTGGGCTTGTTGCTGTGGCGGTGTTGATGGCTGGTGTCTTCACGGTGCAGGCATTGAGTTCTGGCTCTGGTCCAAGATCTACTGCTCTGGCTAATGATCAAGTCGAGTTGACTCAAGCAATGAACCAAGATCTTGCTTTGAGCTCGACAATGGCTCCCGAGGTCACGACAACAACCACACTGGTCGTTAATGGCCCGCCACGGGTCAGTATCTACGGCGATTCACTTGCCGCGGGATTTGGCGTCTTGTTGAAATCAATGCTCGATCAACAAGGAGTCACAACCTTCTTAGCGACCAAAGGTTCGTCGGGATTAAGCCAACCAGGATTTTTTGATTGGCCCAATCATCTCAACGTGTGGGTGCCACAAGAAAATGCCGACGTTGTGGTGATCGGCCTTGGCGCAAATGATGGCCAAGATGTGTATGTCGATGAGTTGTCGTATTCAACAAAGGATCCCGAGTGGTCGCTTGAATACGAACGGCGGGTCACCGAACTCGTTACTTTGGTGACATCACAAGGTCGGACGTTGGTCTGGGTCGGAACACCCGATGTAAAAGCCAAAGCATTTCGTGCCAACTTAGGAATCTTGAGAACTGCGACGAAGAACGCCATAGATGCGGCTCGGGCGAGCGGCGCCGACGTGGTTTATCTCGATACTTGGAATCTCTTTTTAGGTCTTGATGGAAATTATTCGCCATATGTCATTGATCCCAATGATGGCGAACGAAAGAAATCTCGCGATAGCGACGGATTCCACTTAAGTTTGGCCGGAAACAAAATTCTGGCTGCGGCAATTACCAATGAAGTTAATGCTGCGTTGGAACGACGCGCCGAGCAATAGAACGATGTGAATCCGTACTATTTCACTTCGTACCACTGAATCGGTCCCGAACGAAGTGGACCGATCAGGATCTCTATTTTCTTGCTGTTCGTCAGGAAAATGACCGCTTCGGTGTTACTACTAGCAACGATGGACTGAATGAGGGCTTGACCATTGTCTGCAATCATTTTTTGCGCCGCATCACGTCGCCGTTCAAACGATTCATCTAAATGAATGTTGTCGGCAAAAATCTTTTTGGCTTGGTCGGTGTCCCATTGATTGATCAACGCAACAAGTTGTTCACAGCGTTGCTGTAGTACGGGAGCAACCGAAGTTCTCGCGGCCGGAATGAGTTTGGCGGCATTCAACATTTTCAATACACGATGGGTGAAGATCGCCATTGGTGCATATGTCGTATTTGACATTGCCACCACGCCAATGTCTCGACCAGCAACCCAACGCATGTTGCTGCCGTAACCAGGAAGACCACCCGAATGTGAATTGACAATTCCGAGATCGGGGTCGTCGCGCATCATGAGTCCGTAGCCATATCCGGTGGGAGCCTTATCGCCATCGAGGGCTATCACGCCGGCATACGTCTGCATCACTTGCATGGAGCGTCGAGATGCAACGTTGAGCTGAGCATATTTCGAATCAACATCGCTATTAGCTTCGTTCAGCCACACCACCCAACGTGCTAAGTCGTCAACGGTGGTCCATAAGCCACCCATGGGGGCAATCTCGCCATCGCGCAAAGGATCGGTCCCGTCCGGAATGATCTGGCCATCTTGGACGCGGGTGGGTGGGGCCCATGCGTGATCGAGTGGAGGATCCCATGTGGTCGCGGACATTCGTAATGGTTGCAGTAGTCGTTCGTCGACGAAGTCGCGCACTCGACGACCCGTGACTCGTTCGACAACCCGACCAATTAAGGCGAAACCCAAATTTGAGTATTCAAAATGAGTACCTGGGGAGAATGCATACCTTGCACCTTGTCGGTAGAGGTCATTCATTTCTTCTGCTGTGGCATCAAGATGTCGGTCGGCCCAAGGATCGTCGGTTGCTAAGCCAGATGACATTGATAACAAATGCCGCAAAGTGACGCGAGTTCCGGATTCGGTGCGACAAATTGTTTCCAACTCTGGTGCGTACTCGTCGACCGGAAGGTCAATAGACAGAACGCCCTCGTCGCGCAGGCTCAACACAGCTGCCGCGGTAAAGCTTTTCGTCATTGACGCGATGCGGTAGCGAGTCGATAAGTCAGAAATAGAACCCGCCGCACCAGATGTCAGCAGCTGTTGGCCGCCAACGAGACCCCACACCACACTGTCAAGCTTGAATTCTTGACAAACTTGTTGAGCGATTTCGCTGATGAGTGGCTGTGTCGCGCGTAGAGCCTCAGTATCTAGTTCAGTCATCGGCTCATCCGTTCGATTCTGGTGGTGTTCAAGCCATCAGGCTAGGTCTCTGAATTTGTGGCTGCTCGCTCCAAAATGTCGACCAAAAGAACACCCCAAGTACCGAGCCCACCTCATAGCCTGACGCCCGTGGTGCCTGAACGTTTTGCCCCTGTGCTCGCCGAGTTATCTGATGTCAGCGCGCTCTTTCGAGCCGCGGGTAAACGGTTGTATCTCGTGGGTGGAACGGTTCGTGACCTACTGGGCGGTCACGCAAGCGACCAAATCGACTTTGATGCGACAACTGATGCCCGGCCCGATGAGACCAAGAAGTTGCTGAGTGGCTGGGCCGATGCGGTGTGGACCCAGGGCGAAAAGTTCGGGACCATTGGCGCACGTAAGGGCGAGCGGGTCTACGAAATAACAACTCATCGCGCCGAGGCATATCACCCCGACACTCGCAAACCCGATGTCGAGTATGCCGACGAGATTGAAGTTGATTTGTCCCGACGCGATTTCACAATCAACGCGATGGCCCTTGAACTCACGAGCGATACGCCCACTTTGGTTGATCCGTTCAATGGTGCGGGCGACTTGATGACACGGACCCTGCGCACACCCCTCGATCCCGATATCAGTTTCAGCGACGACCCGTTACGCATGATTCGAGCGGCCCGGTTTATTGCGCGTTTCGACATGACGCCAGTTCCCGAACTTGTCGAAGCTGTCCGCCAGTTCAAAGACCGCCTCGAAATAGTTTCGGCCGAGCGTGTACGTGATGAACTCAACAAACTCATTGTTGTTGATTCACCAACTGCCGGCCTGTGGTTTTTAGTTGATACCGGACTTGCCGACAAATTCTTGCCAGAACTTCCAGCAATGCGTTTAGAAAACGATCCGATTCATCGTCATAAAGATGTACTGACACACACGCTTGCAGTTATTGAAAATGTGCGCCCTGATGCACATGACGATTTTGATTTTCGCATCACGCGATTGTCGGCATTGTTTCACGACGTTGGTAAACCAGCGACGCGAGGATTCCAAGAAGGTAAGGGCACAACGTTTCACATGCACGATGTGAAAGGCGCAAAAATGACGAAAAAGCGCCTGATTGCTTTACGTTTTCCTAATGAAGATGTTGAAGCGATTACCGAACTTGTGCGATTGCATTT
>JBIIMF010000153.1:0-2768 GCA_044338135.1 Ilumatobacteraceae bacterium
AGTTGGAAGGTCCAACTTTCCAACTGCAGTGGTGAAGTCATCGATTGATTGACCATTTGGAGCTCGGTGGGCTACCCAAGAAGGAGGATGAGTTGGATCCTGTTCAATGATTGGAAGAGAAAGGTGTGCGGGTAGCGCACTCAAAGTTTCAATGAAATTTGATTCCGATAATGAGACTTGATCCGAAGAATCTGTTTTTGGTGCAATCCACAAGAGTGCAGAGGTTCCATCGGCGTTCTCACCTTTGTATAGGCTGATCTGCGGATTTAACTGAGAATTTGCGGCCAAATGAAAGGGACCGTATGTGTTTCCGGGGTTTTCTTGACTGTCCATGGCGTCTCCTATTTTCAACCTTTAGTGGGAAACCATAGTCTGCTTTTTAGGTCTCATAAAGAGACAATAATTCAGTTGGGGATCGGGTCTCCTGGTCCGTACATCCCATCAGAGTTGTTGTCGTAATAGCAGTCGTACATCCAGCCGGGCTCGCCAGATTCATAATTAAACTGATAGCAGTCAATATCGCTGAAGACAGCTCGCCATGTCTTCGGGCCGATCAGCCCATCATCGCCCACCCCGAGTTTGCGTTGAATATCTTTGATTAAATCAACCTCATTTGACGCGTAATAACCATCTTTGTCAACTCTGACCCCCAGAGTGGTCAGTTTGGTTTCGAGAAAGCCAATCCAGTAGCTGTATTCGCAAGGCAATAATGCGAATACTCTTTCGCTACTTGGAGTTTGGGCGTTGCAACCTAGGTCATTAGGAAGACGTAGTTCCCAAGCACACTCTTCGCCGATTGATTGAAGACAGACGACCTTTGGCACAAAAATAGTTGTTGGCGGAAGAGTGGGGATCGTGGGTGCTGAAGTGGCAGTCGGTGCGGTGGGCGGTGCTTCTGTGACGACAATGGTCGGGTCGGGTCTTTTCAGTCTGTCGCCATATGAACTATTTGATGTGCAAGACGTTATTGATATGAGCACAAACATCGCAATGAAAAGTTTTCTGACTTTGAGCATACGAAGTGATTATAACGACCTACAAAAAGGGTGGTTTAGGTTCATTTATGTATTTCTGATTTCAACCCCGACCGTAATTTTCTGAAGAAATCGGGAATTGTGATTTCCCTGCGGTCGGCGAGATCGTAGGGATTCAATTCAGTAGTGGAATGAGCACTGAGAAAACTGTCATGAGTGCGGCCAGGCTGCCGATGATAGTCATCGTATTGATTCTCATCGAGTGAGCGAATTCAGCACGAAGATTTGCAAATCCACTACGCATTTCAGTGCGTACGTCAGCAAACTCGGTGCGCACTTCAGCGAACTGCACCGCAACTTCGCTGCGTGAATTAGCGAACTCAAGCTCCATTTCAGCCTTGGTGAGAATGGTGGCCGCGGCGATGTCGTCTTTGGTCGCGAAGCGGTTCCAGTCGATGGGCGGAATGGCGTCCATCAGTTTGGCCGCATCTTCGTCGCCAAGGATGCCGACGAATTTGTTCGTGATACGAAACCTGGTTGTTTCATCAAGAGTCATTGTGCCGCCTTTCTGCAGTCATTTCAAGGCGCAACAAACCTTAAGGCAATTACCGGCCTCAACAACTGTGGGAAAGACACACCTATGTACGGCGAAAAAAACTGGTGGCAAGAATGGGCGGGAAACCGCGCATTCTTGCCACCAGAAAAACTAAGTCACTCGGGGTCAGAGTCGGGGGTGGTGGTTGATCCACCATCGCCGACACCAGCGAGCTCAATCGCGGCCGGAGGTTGGAAACCCTCGACTGCTTTGAAGCCCAACTGCTTTTCACCGGGACGCTCGGGATCGTCTTCAACGTCAACGACAATGATCTCGCCGGCAGTGAACTGCTTGTACAAGATCTTTTCGCTGAGCGCATCTTCGATGAGTCGCTGAATGGCACGACGCAACGGACGTGCACCCAACTGCGGATCGTAACCCTTGTCGGCCAAGTGTTCTTTGGCCGCAACGGTGAGTTCGATACCCAGACCCTGACTCTCGAGCTGACCAGCCAAACGGACCAGCATGAGATCGACCATCTGAATAACTTCTGCTTTGGCCAACTCGTGGAACACGATGACTTCGTCGATGCGGTTCAAGAACTCGGGACGGAAATGGTTCTTGAGCGAATCCATGACCTTGTCCTTCATGCGCGTGTAGCTCATGGCTTCGTCGACCTTGGTGAAACCAACATTGGCTTTACGCAAGTCGGCAGTACCAAGGTTTGACGTCATGATGATCACGGTGTTGCGGAAGTCAACCGAACGACCCTGACTGTCGGTCAAGCGACCTTCTTCAAGAATCTGCAACAACGTGTTGAACACGTCGGGGTGAGCCTTTTCGATTTCGTCGAACAACACAACGCTGAACGGCTTGCGACGCACAGCTTCGGTGAGTTGACCACCTTCTTCGTAACCGACATAGCCGGGGGGCGAACCAACCAAACGGCTGACCGTGTGCTTCTCCATGTACTCAGACATGTCGAGTGTGATGAGCGACTTTTCGTCACCAAACAAGAACTCACTGAGTGTTTTGGCAAGTTCGGTCTTACCCACACCAGTTGGTCCGAGGAAAATAAATGAACCGCTCGGGCGCTTGGGGTCTTTGAGACCTGCACGCGTACGACGAATGCTTTGCGAAACAGCCTTGATGGCGTTCTCTTGACCGATGATGCGCTTGTGCAGTTCGCCTTCCATGTTGAGAAGCTTTTGTGTTTCGGCTTCGGTCAACTTGTAGACGGGAATACCGGTCCAGATGCT
>JBIIMF010000154.1:0-2754 GCA_044338135.1 Ilumatobacteraceae bacterium
CGCCGTTTTTGGAAAGAGCAAGTCGGTGCGGTGATTGCGCTAGGCGGCGACGGCACGTCACGAGACGTCGCCATCGGTTGGCCCGATGCCCCGCTTATTGCTATTTCAACTGGCACCAACAACGTTTACCCGTCGGCAATTGATGGAACTTCTGCTGGCGCCGCTGCCGCATTTGTTGCAACCGGTGTCGTCAACATGTCAGATGTTGGCCGACGCTCAAAAAGAGTTGTCGTCCGCGTTGACGACGGAGACAAATCAATTGACGATCTTGCGCTCGTTGACCTGGCCTTTATCAATTCAATGTTTACTGGTGCCCGTGCTGTTCGCGACCCCAATACCGTCAAAGCCGTGATTGCAGCAGTTGCCACACCGGCCAGTACTGGACTTTCGAGCATCGCCGGACGCATTCATCCCGTCGGTCGCTGGGATGCCTGTGGTGTGTTCGTTCGCCTCGGCGAAGGTGGTCGTAAAGTTCGCGTACCCCTTGCCCCCGGATCATTCATCACGATGGAAATCGCCGAAGTTCGTCCACTCGAACTTGGTGAAGAGATCACCATGACTGGCAAAACTATTTTGGCCTTTGACGGCGAACGCGATCTGCCGGTGAGCGCCGACGGTGTTGTCACTGCTCGTGTTGAGGCAAGTGGCCCACTACTCATCGATGTTGAGAAAGCTCTTGTCATCGCCGCCCAATCACAGATGTTTGACGAGCAAGCAAGACATGTGACAAGCAAAGATTTATACACGTCTCCGGAGGAAAACTAAATGTCCACTGAATTCATCATGCCCAAGCTGGGACTCACCATGGAAGAGGGCACCATTCTTGAGTGGCTCGTTGAAGACGGTACCGAGATCACCCAAGGTATGGCCGTACTTCGCATTGAGACCGACAAAGTCGAAAGCGATGTTGAATCGCCAGGTGCTGGACGTTTCCATCGCGTTGGCAATCAAGGCGACACCTACCCGTGTGGCGCGTTGATCGGCTATCTGTTAGCTGATGGCGAAGAGCCGCCCGTCGCAAAAGCCCCAGCATCCCCCGCACCCGTGGCGGCGCAAACATCTTCACCAAATGCGTCATCAGCACCAGTCACGTCAAACGTTGCTACATTGCCGCGCCGCGAGGGTCGTTTGTTTGCCTCGCCGAATGCTCGTCGCGTCGCCAAAGAACTTGGTATCGACATCGAAACTGTCGTTGGTAGCGGACCTGAAGGTCGCATCACTTCAGAAGATGTCGAAGAAGCGCATAAGAATCCCAGCGCACGTCGAGCAACGGCCGCTCCTGCGATCACAATTGCCCCGATCTTGTCGTCCAATGGCAACGTGCTCGCCACTGCCGCAGCACGCCAACTCGCCGAGTTGTTGGGCGTCGACTTGTCACTCGTCCCCTACGACGCCACCGACGGTCGTGTCACCAAAGATGGTGTTGCAGCGTTCGTTCGTGCGCAACTTGCCGGTTCACGCTCACCCAGCACACCAGCAACCCCCGCAAAAACAACATCTACAGCAACCACGGTCCTCGCTCCTGCCAGTCAGACACCAACATCAATCAAGAAGATGTCTGGTATGCGTGGCACGATCGCCAAGCGTATGCAGTCATCGTTGCAAGACATGGCGCAACTCACCTTGCACATGGACGCCGATCTTGACGCCATTGTTGAAGATCGCGAGTCACGCAAGAATTCTGGAAACAACAACTCAAGCAACAGCCTGCCGGGCTTTACCGATTACGTGATTGCCGCAGCTGCACGTGCATTAAAACTGCACCCGATCGTAAACTCTCAAGTCACCGCCGAAGGTATTGCCCTTCTCCCCGAGATTCATGTGAGCATGGCGGTCGCACTCCCCGAGGGACTCATTGTTCCGGTCATCAAAAACACCACGTCACTTGACCTGTCATCACTCGCTGCTGAGACCAAGCGTTTGTCCGGAGCAGCCCGTGAAGGCAAACTTGGCCTTGGCGAACTTGAAGGCGGAACCTTCTCGGTGAGCACACTCGGAATGTTTGGCGTTGACGGATTCACCCCGGTCATCAATCCGCCCAATACCGCAATCCTTGGTGTCGGTCGCTTACGCGATGACGTCGTGGTCAGCAAGAAGGGCAAAGTGTCAACTGTCAAGCGCATGACCCTCAGCCTCACCTGGGATCACCGAGTCTTTGATGGCGCCCCAGCTGCCGAGTTCTGCAAGTCGATCGTCGATCTGCTTGCCGATCCCTCAGCGTTGAACAAGTAAATCTCTGCAGGAGTTTTAGCCGCGGGCGGCTTCAACAACTGGCAAGAAACGCTCGGGAACATCAAGCCAGTCTTCGGGCTTTTTAATGTCTTGCCAAAAGTTGTGTTCAAGAGTTAACTCAACAAAGCCAGCTTCACGACACGCTGTCGCATCGGCAACAAGCGCCGCCATGTTGTCGCCGTCTGCGGCACGCGGAGCAAGCGGTCCCTGAATAAACGAGCGATAGTAAATCTCAAGCGGCTTCTGTTCTGCACTGCGCTGTTCATTGAGACCAGCCACAATCTTTTGCACTTTGCCGATTGGCATACCTGCGGGGTTCCATGCATCAAACCATTTCGCCGTGCGCGCCATTCCATCGGCCGACCACATTCCCGACAGCAACTTCGGCCGCGGATTCTGCACGGGCTTCGGACTCACGAACGAACTCGGTATCGAAAAGATTGGCCCGTCATACGACACCGGATCTTCTTGCCAACACGCCAACATCGCGGGAATGAAGTCGTCCATACGGCGACCGCGAGT
>JBIIMF010000155.1:0-2747 GCA_044338135.1 Ilumatobacteraceae bacterium
TTTAGACCCATTCGATGTCTATCTAATTCCTCTGGTGA
The DNA here is from genome assembly GCA_044338135.1 of Ilumatobacteraceae bacterium. GTDB lineage: Bacteria > Actinomycetota > Acidimicrobiia > Acidimicrobiales > Ilumatobacteraceae > Casp-actino8. The sequence goes on from JBIIMF010000155.1 coordinate 39, forward strand.
CGAATCAAGAACGCGATCAAGTTCGAGAACCGCGATTGCATCGTGCAAACGGAAACAGTCAGCCAAGACCCTGGCCCACAGCGGTACCTTTTCATTGATCTCACCAGCTGCTTTTGTCAAATCCGCAACAGTCTTACTTTGTTCTATTTTGATCGCAAGATCTTCTAGTTGACGCAAGGCATAACTCTGCGTTTCAAGAATAATTCCAGATGTATTCTGAATTTTTGACCAGGTAATCTCTGAAACTCGACCCACAGAATCCCGAATAGTCATGGCTTCTTCGATCGCCAGTCGTACCCCGTCCATGCGCGCCAACACATCATTCTTTTGATTTCTGAGAACATCATCCAGTTTGCGGTCGATCGCCTTGAGGTATTCAAGAATTTCAGCCATTGCCTGTTGCATCGCCATCTGCGACATGACACCTGCTGGCCCAGAAAGAACTGCTGGGTTTCCTGCAACTTTGGCCGTTGCCTGACTCACTTGTGCGAATCCCTTCAATCCTTCAACTTGACCCACCACAGCCTGAATGAGCCCTGGAGTTTTGCTCGCTGACAATTGATACTTCTCAACTACCTTGACTATGTCTTGGGACACTTTCACCCACTTGCCGACGTTCGTAGCGATTGAGGCGACCGAATCAGTTATTGAAGTGGCAGAGTCGGCTATTGAAGAAACAGATTCAGCAATTGCCGAAGCGGATTCGGCGATCGACGAGGTTGCATCAACAATTGTTGCAACGCCACTCATGATCTGATTCAAACTCGGCAGACGAAACTCGTTCGACGTCAGGCCCTCGGCCGCCATGAATCGCTCAACGGCCACCGGATCGCCAATGACCGCAAGCCCGTCGCCATCACTGATGAGTTGAATTTCGTTGCTTACGCTGTCGCTGCTCATGGATTTGATCGTAGTTGATCACCTATAACGACAGTTCAATAGAGACCTATACCGGTTGGTTCAAACCCTCAAATAAGGCCGAGTCAGCTACCGGGCTTTGAGGGTCAACCTTGAGGCGAATCGTTTCACAGGTCCGGGCAGTACCGAACTCGCGCCCACTAATCCTTTATACAAAGCACCGGGCACGCTCAACGCCTTGCCCTTCACCACATCTTCTAAACCAACTCGAGCAACTTCTTCAGACGTGCACCATAAGAACTCGGGAAACTGCGTCTGATAGTCGCTCGTGTTGCTCACACTCTGAAACTCGGTTCGCGTCAGTCCCGGGCACAACGCCGTCACCTTCACGCCGCTCCCCCGCACTTCTTCGTGCAACGACTCGGTCAGATTCGTGACATACGCCTTGGTTGCCGCATACACCGCCCCCTTGGGAGCAGGTTGAAAGCTCGCCACACTCGACACGTTCATCAACCAACCGCGCTTGCGACCAACCATCACTTCAATCGCTGCTCTCGACAATCTGGTTAAGGCACGAATGTTCAACGCAATCTCGTCATCAAGTCGCGCCGATTCAATTTCGTGAAACAATCCCGACGAACCGAAGCCGGCGTTGTTCACCACTAAATCAATCGGTCGTTGCGCATCGGCAATGCGGGCCACCACTCGGGCGCAACCTTCATCGGTCGTGAGGTCGGCTTCAAGAACTTCAAAGTTGCTATAGCGATCGGCAATCTCTTGCAAACGATCACCACGGCGCGCCACCAACACACACGCAACACCGGCTTGTCCCAATAGAACTGCCATTGACTCGCCAATTCCCGACGATGCCCCAGTGATCAATGCAGTGTGAAACGGATATTTAGTCATTGTTTAACCGTAGACCACGGAGCGCAACAATGTGCTCACAACCACTTCCGATTAGGTTGACACCATGAGCGTTATGTCATCGGCCAACCCAAAGTTCGTTGAAATTCTTCAAGGCCCCTACACCGGGGTTCTCACCACACTGTTCGCCGACGGCAGCCCGCAAAGTACTCCCCTGTGGTTCTTGCTCGATGGCGACGACATTTTGTTTTCGACGACAGCTGGCAAACAGAAGTTGCGCAATATTGCCCGCGACCCACGCGCCACCTTTGCGGTGTACAACCCCACCAACGACATGAGTTATGTCGAAGTGCGTGGCACCATCGTCGTCACCGAAGACCCAACTGCAAACACGCGCGATCGCATCGTGCAAAAGCATGGCTACGCCGATGGTTCAGCATTTGACGCGCCCGGCATGCAACGACTGACGTTGCGACTTTCACCAACGAAAATCACTGGACGCTAAAAGACGACTTGGGAAAATAGACCCCCGAAAACGGGGTGTTTTCGCGCCCAAGCGGGCAGTCAAGAATTAGTGGGCAGATGCGGCGGTGCCGCTGACGCCACCGGCAGCTGACAAACGAGCGTGGGCTCGTGCCAACTCGGCAGCTCCAGCCGCGTCATTTTCGTGACGCAACTGTTCTTGCAAACGCTCGATGTCGGCCTGTGCTTTGGCCTTGTCGATCTCTGAACCAAGTTCAGCGAAGTCAGTCAAGATCGACACTTTGCCATTGCTCACTTCGACAAACCCACCGTGCACTGCGACGTCAAGAATTGATCCTTCGGCCAAGTACACGCGGGTGTGATTCGGAATGAGCGCTGCAAGAAACGGTGCGTGTCCAGCCAAGAACGCCACCTCTCCACCACCAAGGGTGCGGGTGATGACCTGAGTTGCCTCGCCAGAGAACAACACTCGTTCTGGCGAGACGACTTCAACACGCATCG
>JBIIMF010000156.1:0-2742 GCA_044338135.1 Ilumatobacteraceae bacterium
CATCACATTTCCAGTCACGAAGGAGGACGTGTGAGTTCGCGCCAGCCACCACGTTCAGGTGGGGTTCCTCCACGACCGCGAAGTCGTAGCCCGGCCGCAAAGAGACAGGCAAGAGAAAGTGCCGCTATGGCTCGTCTCAGCATTTTCACCGTGGGGCTAACAAGAATCGAACTTGTGACCTCATCCTTATCAGGGATGCGCTCTAACCGACTGAGCTATAGCCCCCGCAGGGTTACTGCAGGGTGAGAACCCTATCGCCGAGATAGGCCTGCTCTCAACTGTCAACGACGATCAAACCGAGATGTTGCTGATTGTCGGCCTCGGATAGCTTGTTTTGGGCTCTTTTGAGCCTCTGGCCGTCCTTCCAAGATCGTCAACTGGATGCCGCCCACCAAATCGGTGATCAAATTGAAGGTCGTCACTGCCAATATAGCGAGCCCGGTCATGCCCACAACGACAAACAACCCGAGAACCCAGGCCTGGTGGAAGAGCTCTCCGCCTTTGAACTCAAAAGTGTCCCAGCCGAAACTTTCCATGAAGCGTTCCACGTTGTCGACAGTTCCCGTCGCATTGGCTACATTCCACAAGAGCACGCCCGTCAATAACAAAGTCAAATACAACACAAAGTGGAAAACCAAGGCAACCCGAAAGACGCTCCACGGATCAATATGGCGCAGGACGCGAGTGGTTCGCCGAACTGCTGGTCGTTCAAAGGACACGCTGCGGCGGACCGAATCTTCGAGTAACGGTTCATACGCCAGCGTTTGAGGAGGCGACGATGTTGAGTTGGGTTGGATTGGAAGAGATTCGGTGCGAGGCAGTGACCCGGTGTGTGAGCGCGTCACTGGTTCGTCGTCTGGGACGACGGCAGGAACAATGAAGAATGGGTCGTCAGATTCGGCCACAGTGTCAGCGTAGAGCACTCGCCCACCGAGATTGTGTCGCTTGCGAATTCTCAGCTTTGATTACTGGCTGTGGCTTGCGCTTGTACTCCATCAAACTCAACCACAACCACTGCTGTGATTGCACTTTGGTCATTATTCTGCGTCAGAGTCAGCGAGATGATCGAAGCATCATTCAACTCAACCACCTCTTGCGCAAAAGACTCGCCGTTTTCAACTGCGGCTAAGGCTGCGGCGTCAGCGACCATCTGTGCCGACATCGACGCCATCAAATTTTCTTGAACCGTCACAAGTCCAAGCATCCAAGAAAAAGACATTGCCAGCACCCCCATCATGAGGATGCTGGCATTACCTCGATCGGTCGGTTGCCTCACTCGTCGTCGTCGGTCGAAAGAATGAGCGCAACTGACGTGACGGCCTGTCCGGCCTCAACTGTCATCACTCGTACACCGGTCGCGGTTCGACCTTGAGACGAGATGTTGCGCACATCTGTGCGAATGGTGGAGCCACCCGAGGTGACTGCCACAATTTCGTCATCGAGGCCAGCCATAAATGCTGCCACAACTGCCCCCTTCTTTTCACCAATTTGAATTCCGCGCACTCCGATGCCGCCGCGAGTCTGACTGCGGAACTTGTCGAGTTGAGTGCGCTTGCCATAACCAGCTTCGGTCACCATCAAAATGGCCGCGTCATCACGAGCGACGTCAACGCTGACCACCTTGTCACCGGGGCGCAACTTCATTCCGCGTACACCAGCGGCAGCTCGACCCATCGGACGCACTTCGTCTTCAGAGAAACGAATAGTCATACCCGACTTACTCACCATGAAGATGTCGTCTGAACCACTCGTCTCAATGACTCGAACCAGTTCATCGTTGTCACGCAAGTTAAGGGCAATCAAACCGTCGCGACGACCGTTGTCGTATTCATTGAACGCGGTCTTCTTCACGACACCATCGCGAGTTGCGAAGAACAAGAAACGTTCGGCGTCGAAGTTGCGGGTGTCGATGATTGCTTCAATGGTTTCACCCATCTGCAACGGCAACAAGTTGACAATCGGAACGCCCTTAGTGGCGCGTTCGCGCTCGGGTAATTCGTGAGCGCGCAATCGATAGACCCGTCCCCTGTTCGAGAAGAACAGCAAGTACGCATGTGCTCCCGTGAAGATGACGTGTTTCACGATGTCATCGGTCTTGAGCTTCGCTCCGGTGACGCCCTTGCCACCACGGCCCTGGCTCTTGAAGTTCGAAGCCAACACAGTCTTGATGTACTGAGCCTCGGTCATCACAACCACAAGTTCGGTGTCATCAACGAGGTCTTCGATGCTCATTTCGCCTGAGTCAAAAGTGATGGGGCACACGCGTGGAGTGGCGTGCTCTTCTTTGATGGCCAACATCTCTTCAGAAATCACGCCACGCAATTTCGCGTCGTCCGCCAAAATTGACTTCAGTTCGGCAATGCGCTCGTTGAGTTGTCCCATTTCTGCTTCAAGATCGATGCGTGACAAACGTGTGAGTTGACGCAACTGCATGTCAAGAATGTCAATGGCCTGAACTTCGGTGAATTCGTATGGCGCAACCATCAATGCGGCTTTCGCAGCACCTGCGTCATCGCTTTCACGAATCAACTTGATGATCTGATCGATGACGTTGAGCGCCTTCATTCGACCTTCAAGTAAGTGCAAACGTCGTTCGGCTTTGTCGAGACGGAATTCAGTACGACGAGTCAATACTTCGATCTGGTGACGGATGTATCCGTTGAGTGCATCAGCCAAGGTGAGTTGGCGCGGCACGCCATCAACCAAAGCAACCATGTTGACGCCGAAACTTGTTTGCAGTTG
>JBIIMF010000157.1:0-2734 GCA_044338135.1 Ilumatobacteraceae bacterium
GTCGTCGATCATCCATCAACAGATCGGCGATTGAACGATGAAAACGTCTTTGTTCGGCTGGTCCGATGTCGTCATAGAGGGCATCGCGAAGAATGCTGTGAGCGAATTGAAACTCGTGTTTACTCAGTGGGATCAAAATCTGAGCAACGACGAGTCGATCAAAACTTGCAGCGACCTCGTTTTGAGTGAGGTTTGAGAGGTTGGCAATGAGAGGAAGCAGTCGTAGTGAAATGCGGCGGAAAACTGAAAGAACTCTGGCTACAGATGTATCGGTGCTCCCAATTTCGAAGAAGCGGTGAATGATGGCAGTTTCGGGATGTGGCAGCTGGGCATCATCGACGAGTCGGGCAACTGACCCAGATAGGTCAATTCGATGCGAATTCAACAACAGCCGTGTGGATTCAATAGCGAAAAACGGATTGCCATTGCTCGCAGTTTCGACGATTGAAACTAGGTCTTCATTCGGACTAGTCGACAACATCCCTTTGATCATCGAACGGATTTCTGATTTACCGAGTGAACGGAGATCAACGACCTGGTTGTGGTCGTCTGTCTGAAATTGCTCGATCATGTGAGCGATGTCTTGATTCTGGTATTCGGCTTGGTTACGAAGAGTGGCGATAAAGAGAATTCGTGAATGTGATAACTGACGAGAGAGCATGGCGAACAAAGCCACCGAGTCAGCGTCGGCGAGGTGAATGTCGTCGCAGGAAATCACGATGGGTGATAGGCGTGCAAGTTCGCGCAAGATCGACGTCGCGAGTCCGAGAACATCTTGGGGCTCTCTGCCCCCTGACTTTTTGGTGGTCATTCCAGAAGTTTTTTCTAAGAGAGTTTTGAGATCTCGCGACGACTGAGTGATCAGTTCACTTTCAATGTCCAGCGGTTGAAGAAACTCGTTCACCAGCGAATAGGGGATTCCGCGGTCAAAGCGACTGGCCCGACCCTTGAGGCAGATTGCACCCATTGATTCAGCACGTTCCAAAACAACTTCGGCGAGGCGGGATTTACCAATTCCGCCGGCCCCGCGGATGACGATGCTTGACGCCTGACCTGCTTCAACTTGTTTGAAGACATCGAGGATTCGGGCAATCTCGTGGTCGCGCCCCACCATTTGCGGTGTGAGAAGTGGTGCAGTCGGGGGTCGACGAGCCGAGGTCATTAAGAGCACTCTATTCGGCACCTCGCTTGAGGTAGTAGGGGATCCCCTACTGACAGCGCGGGTCGAGGCGGGCGAGGATGATCGGGGCAGCAAGAAAGGGGGAGTGCTTTGGCACACATTGAATTAGATCTCATCCGCGAGAGCGACTCCAGCGAATCTTCGGTCGTGCGTGTTTCTGGTTCATGCACGGTGGACGGTCATGAGCAACGTCAGTTCGTTGGCTGGGCCGAACTTTTTGCACTTCTAGAAAAATCAGTGACCGCACCTGAAAGAAAATAAGAAATCGTTGATCAATGACAACTCAATTGGTTCGAAGTCATTCGGCCATACACACAAGGGGAGAAATATGAGTAGCAAGAAACACATTGGAGTACTTCATATGAGGGGCATCGCTATCTTGAGTGCGGCCGTACTCTTGGGTGTCGCCTGTGGTGGCGATAACGGTAGCGATACTTCGGCTCCTGCCGAGTCTGCGGCACCTTCAACCGATGCATCGGAGACAACTGACGGTAGTGATACTTCGGGTCCTGCCGAAAATGTCGGCAACCGCGATGGGCAAACAATCAAAGTCGGAGTCGTGAACAATGATTCTTTGCTTCCGGCATTTCGCATCGGGGCAGAAGTTGCCATCGACGCGATCAATGCCAATGGTGGAATTAATGGAGCGCAGATTGAAGTTGTTTCATGCGCTGCTGATGCATCCCCAGAGGGTTCAATCAACTGTGCCAATCAGATGATTGAAGAGAATGTCGCGATTGCATATACCGCGCTTGATCTCGGGTCCGATGCTGCCATCCCTATTTATGATGAAGCAGGAATTCCGTACATCACCACCAATGGTTGGGGGACGGTGCAGGAAAGCAATGCAAACTCGTTCATTCTTCACGCAGCGTCAAGCGCGTCATTTCTTGGACCATTGAAAACCTTTAAGGATCTGGGCTTGACCAAAGTCGGATACGTCACTGATGTCAATTTTGCGGGCACGCCCTACGAGACCAAACTGAAGAACTACGCAGAGATTTTGGGACTCGAAGTGACTCCCATTTATCTCGATGCCGCTAGTCCTGACTGGACAAGCGCAGTGGCCAACTTTAAGTCTCAAGGCATCGAAGCGATTACCGGATTTTTGGGTGAAATCCAATGCATCGGTCTCGTGAGTGCCACCACTGCGGTTGGATTTGAAGGAGCAGTTTTCGCCAGTTCGTGCAACTTGTATTTAGACGTAGTGCCCGACCTGGCTGTGGGGACCTATAACCAAGCCGACATTTGGACGACGTTGGCCTACGACGAAGCTCCAGCCGAGGTTCAGGCTCGCCTCGATGACTACATCGCGAACATGACTGCGGGCGGTCACGAAGCTTTGATTTCGGGATTTGCTCACGTTTCTTATGGCGGCTGGATGGAACTGCGAGAAATACTGTCAGCGATCCCCAACGATCAAGAGGTCAACGGTGAATCTGTGAAAGCCACAATCGTGAGCCAAGTTTTCCCCGGCTACTTCGGCCCCGATTTGCAATGTGGCAAAGCCCTTTGGGCCGACTCGCCGTCTGCATGTCACGCTTCGATTGCGGT
>JBIIMF010000158.1:0-2731 GCA_044338135.1 Ilumatobacteraceae bacterium
GCCATGGTCTTTCCGGTCACCGTCATCACATCACCGTGCAATAAGCCAGCATCCAACAACATCTTCAAAACAACGGGCACTCCACCGATGCGATCGAGGTCGGTCATATGAAACTTTCCACCCGGCTTCATGTCGGCAATGTGCGGAACCTTCGCCGCTATGCGATTGAAGTCTTCGAGGTTTAATTCGACTCCAGCTTCATTAGCAATTGCCAACAAGTGCAACACTGCGTTAGTACTTCCACCCAAAGCATTCGCAAGTGCAATTGCATTTTCAAAAGCCTTCTTGGTCAAGATGTCACTAGGACGAATACCGAGTCGCAACATATTCACGACTGCTTCTCCGGCGCGACGCGCGTCATCTTCGCGACGTCGATCTACGGCTGGAGCCGAAGCTGAACCCGGTAAAGACAAACCAATTGCTTCACCGATTGATGACATCGTGTTGGCTGTGAACATGCCGCCACATGCACCTTCGCCTGGACATGCGTTGCGTTCGATATCGCTCAACTGATCTTCAGTGATTGTGCCAGCCGCGCACGCACCAATCGCTTCAAACACAGAGGTGATGTCCAGCGCCTTACCATTGAGATACCCCGGCAAAGTTGATCCGTTATACACAAAAACTGCGGGCAAATTAAGCCGAGCGATCGCCATCATCATTCCGGGCATGCTCTTGTCGCATCCGCCCGTTGCAACGAGTCCATCAAGACGCTCTCCGTGCATCACTGTTTCAACTGAGTCGGCAATCACTTCGCGGCTCACCAACGAGGCCCGCATACCTTCGTGACCCATCGAGATTCCGTCGCTCACCGTGATGGTTCCGAATTCAAGAGCAACTCCGCCAGCGGCACGAACGCCTTCTTTAGCCGCGGCAGTCAAACGGCGAATCGACATATTGCACGGCGTGATTTCGTTCCACGACGAGGCAATTCCGACCTGGGGCTTTTCCCAATCGGCATCGGTCAATCCAACGGCCCGCAACATAGCCCGAGACGCCGCTTTCTGAATGCCGTCGGTGACGTCACGGCTCCGGGGCTTGATGTCAACTGTCGTTTCAGACATCTTTTCGGACTTATTTCCTGGAGAATTCGCTTCAGACATGCCCCCACGGTAGCCGTGGTCACCAGTTTTCTAGATCACCCCAGTGATCTCGCCCGAAATCTTGGACCCATGTTGTTAGGCATGCCTATCAAATGTTAGGGTTTCCTGACATCATCCCCGCCGGAAGGAAACAGCACCGTGGCAGCGACATCTGTAACCAGAACGAAAACCCGCCGAACGACCCTGATTCTGGTGGCCAGCCTGGCAACTTTGAGCCTGTTCTCAATTGCGGCTTGTGGTGGGTCGGAGACTTCAGACGATTCTCAACCCTCCTCAACTGACTTACCAACCGCCGCCACCGATCCGTGCGAAACAGCAAGTGGTTCACTGACCGTTTATTCGGGTCGCAGCGAGAAACTTGTCGCCGATCTTTTCAGCCAATTCTCCACTGATACCGGCATTGATGTTGAGGTTCGCTACGGCGATAGCGGAGAATTAGCCGGCCAAATATTGACCGAAGGTAACGCCACGCCAGCTGATGTGTTTTTCTCGCAAGATGCCGGAGCCCTTGGAGCAGTTTCAGAGGCTGGCCTTTTTGTAGAGCTCGAAGATGCAGTACTCAACCGGGTCGCTGCGAAGTACCGCTCTGAGACAAACACTTGGGTCGGCACCAGTGGCCGAGCCCGAGTCGTCGTGTTCAACCCAACTCTCGTTTCTACGCCACCCACTTCAATTGATGAATTAGTTGATCCCCAGTGGAACGGAAAGATTGCTTTCGCTCCGACGAACGCCAGTTGGCAATCATTTGTCACCGCACTGCGAGTTGTGCGAGGCGAGGATGATGCTCGTGAGTGGCTCGAAGCATTCGCTGCCAACAACCCAGTTGCCTACGAAAAGAATGGCGCAGTTCGCGACGCCGTCAACTCTGGCGAAGTTGCACTTGGTCTGGTGAATCACTACTACCTCTACGAAAAGATTGCTGCCGAAGGCGCAGAGAACGTCGTCGCTCAGAACCAGTACTTACCCGGAGACATTGGTGGGCTCGTGAATGTTGCCGGCATTGGCGCATTAGAGAACAGCGATAATCCCACTGGTTCTCAATGTCTCGCGAGTTACCTCGTTTCAGATACTGCGCAGAAATTCTTTGTTGAGAAGTCTTTTGAGTATCCCCTCGTCGAGGGCATCGCACCATTTGACGGATTACCAACTCTTGAGGAACTTGATCCGCCAAGCATTGATCTTTCAGATCTCCAGAGCATCGCCGAAACTCAAGAACTCTTGAACGACGTCGGCCTCTTGTCGCTGTAAAGGCAATCTAAACCTGTGACCTCAATACGAATGACGCGACCGCCATTAGCACTGGTTTTACCTGGACTATTGGCGGCGCTGACTTCCATTGCGCCACTGGCTTACCTCTTTGACATCGCATCCGATCGAGGACTGGACTTTGTATGGGATGAAATTTGGCAGCAACGAACGATTGAACTTGTTACCCGCAGTCTTTTCCTTGCTGCAAGTGTCAGTATCGCGTCCGTCTTAATTTCTGTTCCGGCGGCTTGGCTCGTCACCCGCGGCGACATTCCTTTTCGCTCAGGGTGGCGAGTGTTGCTGGCCCTACCTCTAGCCATACCTAGTTACCTGGCGGCCTTTGCCTGGATCAGTTGGCGACCATCAATGGCCGGATTTAC
>JBIIMF010000160.1:0-2727 GCA_044338135.1 Ilumatobacteraceae bacterium
AGCAGTTGGCGCGTTCATTTGACATCGTTCGTGATACCGCTCGGCAATGTGGACGAAATCCCGATGCGATCGAAATGACTGCTGGTGGCAACGGAGCAATTGGTCCCAACGCGCTCAACGAAGTGAAAGGTCTTTCCGACATTGGCGTTGATCGTGTCATTGTTCCGTCATTCCTGTTTTACCGCGACACCGCTGACTCATTAGCGCGCTACGGCGATGAGGTCATCAGCCACGCGAACTGATCAAAACCAATAACACCGCTCACAGTTGCTTGGTGCGCCTAGTCTCAATGTGCCATGTGGAAAATGCTGAAGACCAATGCCGATATGCGTCGCGTCTTTATGGCACAAGTGATTTCATATCTCGGTGACTGGTTCAGCTTTGTCGCAATCATCGGACTCGTTGATGATCTCACCGGATCAAAGTTTTTGGTTTCGTTGGTCGTCGTCGCTTTTTCATTGCCTTCATTCCTTGCATCGCCAATTGCCGGATCAATGACTGACCGTTTTGACCGCAGACGAATATTGATTTTTGTTTCCATCGTTCAGGTCGTGGCTGCCTTTGGACTGCTACTTGTCGGCAAGGACACTGTTTGGTTGGCTTTTCTTGCTCAAAGTACTATCTCGGCACTCGCCGCAGTCATTAGCCCAGCCACCGAAGCCTCAATCCCAAACATTGCCCGCAATAAGGAAGAACTCGCGCTCGCAAGTTCACTTCTTGGTTCAACCTGGGGTGTCATGCTCGCCGTTGGAGCTGCAGTTGGTGGCGTCTTTGCTTCGGTCTTTGGCCGTGATGCCGCATTCATCGCCAACGCCGTCTCGTTTGCAATAGCCGCAATCCTTTTTTCTCGCATCAAGACTCCGATGCAACACGAGCGCGATACCCAAACGCAAAGACAGCGCATTCGACCGATCGCCGATATGCGCGAGGCGATCACTCACTCCCGCCAAGACCCAGTACTGATGGCGCTCATCTTTTCAAAGACAACGTTCGCCATTGGTGCGGGCGTCGTCAGCCAACTCGCGGTTTTAGCTTCAGATGTTTTTCAGGGTGGCGATGCGTCACGCGGACTCTTAATCGGCGTTCGAGGAGTCGGTACCGGACTTGGCCCTTTGATTGCCATGCGCTACACCCGGGGCCAACTCGGCAAGGTACTGACAATCTGTGGTTTTGCAAGCCTTGCCTTTAGTGGCTTCTACCTCGTTGGCGCATGGATGCCCACACTTTGGTTGACAGCAATTTTTGTGATGTTGGCGCATCTTGGCGGTGGTGCTCAATGGACTCTGAGTAGTTACGGTCTGCAACTTCGATCACCCGACCATATCCGTGGCCGTATTTTGGCCGGCGACTTTGCGCTCGTGACATTGATGCTGTCGCTCACCAGCGCGCTCGCGGGACTTGTTTCCGAGCTTTTCGGCGTTCGACAAGCCATTTCAGGCTTCGCGTGTGCCGCAGCAATTGCGAGCGTGATTTACATTCGCGCTACGCAGCGCTTGCGCACGCAACTGCAGCTTCAGCCAGACGCTGAGCTCTGAAGTCATTGGCCAAATTCGTAGCCATCTGATTCATGACGTAAGCAAATCCCATTTCTTTTTCGGGAAGCGCGAAAGCCACCGAGCCGCCTGCGCCCGGATGACCAAATGAACCTGGGCCACCGAACAGCGAGAATGGTCCATGAACCATAAAGCCCATGCCGAAAGTGGTTGGCATGATCAAACAGGCATCTGGTTCGTTCTCGGGCGTCACAAGAGTGCGTACTTTTTCAACCGTTGACGGCTTGAGCAAACGCACACCATCGACTTCACTGATGAGCGATGAATAGATCCGCGCCAGAGTTCGAGCGTTGCTGATGCCGTTCGCCGCTGGAATTTCAGCGGCGTGAACATCTCGGCGATTAAAGGCTCCGTCAATCCCGAATGCACCATTCAGGCTGAGGGCTTGACCGCCTGGCGAATTCGGTCCCATGAACTGTTCCATCATTGCCTTAACGGCTGGATCCATATCTTCAGGAACAGAATTCAGTCCACCAATCATTGGCGATACTCGTGACTCTTGCGATTCGGGCAGGCCGATCCATAGTTCGCCACCAACCTTGCTCACAATTTCTTCTTGCACAAACGTGCCAAGGCTTCGATGAGACGGATCGACGCGACGGACTAGTTCGCCCGCCAGCCACCCGTAGGTCAAAGCGTGATATCCGTGCTTTGTGCCGATGTCCCAACGCGGAGCGGTCGCAGCAAGTCGAGCGGTGATCGTTGACCAATCAAGTGCTTCAGCCAACGTGATATCGCCATCAACCGTATAAAGACCACATTGGTGAGAGAGCAGTTGCGCAACTGTCGCATCGGCTTTTCCGTGCTGAGCGAACTCTGGCCAATAGGTGCTGACCTTTTCGTCGTATGACAACAAGCCACGCTCAACACACATTGCTACTGCAATTGCAGTAATTCCCTTTGTTGTTGAAAACACCAGTTGCAAAGTGTCTTCGGTATAAGGCTGAGTACGATCGCCATCAAACGAACCGCCCCATAAGTCAACCACTTTGTTGCCTCGGTGATACACCGAGACACCAGCACCGACTTCCTCGGAATTCTCTAAGTTGTTCACGAATGCTTCGCGAACCGCTTCCCAACCTTGAGCTACAACACCGCCAACATTCGTCATCAGCTGATCATTTCTTTCAAAGTCTCAATGTTCTGAATCGCGTTCGGGCCAACTGGGTTAACG
>JBIIMF010000159.1:0-2727 GCA_044338135.1 Ilumatobacteraceae bacterium
ATGCCGATGCTGCCAAGCACAAGGGCATCAGCATTCTCATCATGCCGATGAATACGCCTGGCATCACATTGCAAAAACTCAACCTCATTGGCGAGCACGACATCAACGCAATGTTCCTTGATGACGTACGCATTCCGGTTGAGAACTGTGTCGGTGGTGAAAACAAGGGTTGGACCCTCATCACCAATCAGCTCAATCACGAGCGCGTCACGTTGTGTTCGACTGGCGTCATCGACCGTGCCCTGACCGACACTCTTGAATATGCCAAGACCACTCTCCTACCCGACGGTCGTCGTATCGCCGATCAAGAGTGGGTGCAGATGAACTTGGCACGAGTACACGCCAAGCTCGACGTCTTGCGCCTGATGAACTGGCAGTCCGCATGGGAAGCCACTCAAGGCAAACTTGATATTGGTCACTGTTCATCGATCAAGGTATACGGAACCGAGTTCTACCTTGAAGCATTCAGACTGTTGTTTGAAATTCTTGGACCGACTGGCTATCTCGTACAAGGAACACCAGGCGCAGTGATTCGCGCCCGACTCGAGAGTATGTACCGCGGCATGCTCATCCTCACCTTTGGTGGCGGAACAAACGAAATGCAACGCGACCTCATCACAATGTTCTCTCTTGGATTCCCCCGGGCGGCCCGCTAATGGATTTTTCACTTACCTCAGACCAAAACGAATTGCGCTCACTCGCTCGTCAGATTTTGACCGATGTCTGCACACCCGAACACCTCAAGCAGATTGGTGCAACCGAAAGCGCAACCGACCTCACGTTGTGGCGCACACTTGCTGATGCCGGTTTAGTTGGTATCGGACTTCCCGAATCAGTTGGTGGCGCCGGTCTCGGCATCATTGAAACCTCAGTAGTTCTTGAAGAAATTGGCCGAGTGGCGGCTCCGGTTCCGGCATTCGCCGTGATGGGTCTTGCAGCTCATGCACTCGTGGCCTACCCCGAACTTCTTGAGGGTGTTGCCAGTGGCGAGGCCATCGTGACCGCCGCTCTTCATGAGGCTGTTGGCGATGTTTTCAATCCGGCAACCGTTGTAGTTGACGGAAAGATCACCGGAACCAAAGTGTGCGTTCCTCACGGATTAATCGCCAAGCGATTCGTGGTGAGCGCGGCTGATGGTCTGTATTGCGTTGAGGCCAACGACCCCAACGTCACGATCACTCGTCAAGAGACAACAAGCGGCGTGCCTGACGCACTTGTGGTTTTCAAAAATGCAACCGTCAAGTGCCTCGGCAACCCGGGCGCAACAGCAGAGTTGATTAACCGCGGTATTGCTGCGGCGTGCATCATGACTTCTGGTGCTTGCCAATCTGCTTTGGCACTCATGGCCGAATACGCCAAGGGACGCTTCCAATTTGAAAAGGCCATCGCGACTTTCCAAGCTGTAAGTCAGCGCGCTGGCGATGCATACATCGATACCGAAGGTGTTCGATTGACGGCATGGCAAGCAGCATGGCGATTGAGCGAAGGACTTCCCGCCGACGAAGCTTTGTTGTCGGCCAAGTTCTGGGCGGCCGAGGGCGGCTGGCGAGTGATGCACGGCTCACACCATGTTCATGGTGGTGTTGGTGTTGACCGCGATTACCCATTGCACCGTTACTTCTTGTTGCACAAGCAACTTGAATTGCAGTTGGGTTCAACGCAGCCGAGCCTGGCGCGCTTAGGTCAGATTTTGGTTAATAGCTGAGACTTGAACCTGACCCATGACTCAACCTTTACCTAACCCAAATCCAATACTCCCCGACAACCCCGAGTACTTGCCAATTCATACGCGCAACTACGAAGTGCGGGCATTTAAAGTCAATGACAACGAAATTCTGTTGTGGGGTGCTGTGCGTGACGATAAGCCCGCAGGAATGTATGTGCAGAACGACGATGAAGTTCTGACAATTCACCACATGGTTGTGCAGTTGCGGGTTTCATTTCCGATGATGGAAATTATTGATGCTTCTGCCGAACTCAAAGAGTTTCCACATCACGAGTGCCCAGGTATCGGCATTAAGTACAAGGGTCTCATTGGTTTGTCAATTGCTCGCGGCTTCACGCATAAAGTTCGCGAGTTGTTTGGTGGCCCACGCGGTTGCACTCATACGACTGCTTTGTTACAGGCGATGGGACCAGTTGCAATTCAATGTGGCTGGAGCATGCGCGTCATCAAAATGAACGAAGCATTTGAAGCAGGTGCGGCTCGACCAGAGATGACTCCCGAACAACGCGAGATGGGATTTAAGTCGAACTTAAATACGTGTCATATTTGGGACGAAGAAGGCGAGCAAGTACGCAGAATTCGTGCGGGCGAAGATATTGGAGCACCGTTGTCAGTGACACGCCGACTCGACAAGCTTGGTCGCGACCCCGGTGAATGGGGTCGCATCCGCGGCTAGTAGTTCGTCAGCCAATCAGACGTAAAGCTTCGGCCTTGGCCCACTGATAGTCCGCTTTACCGACCGGAGTGCGCTCAACAACTGGCACAAAGAACACTGCTTTCGGACTCTTGTAGTCGGCCACCAAAGTGCGTGAGAAAGTCACAATCTCTTCCATGCTTGGGCTCGTACCTTGACGCAGTTGAACTAACGCCGTGACCTGCTCGCCCCAACGTTCGTTTGGCGTACCGATGACAACGGCGTCGAACACTGCGGGATGTTGCTTGAGTGCAGCCTCAACTTCTTCGGGATAAATCTTTTCTCCACCCGAGTTAATGCAGACCGA
>JBIIMF010000161.1:0-2721 GCA_044338135.1 Ilumatobacteraceae bacterium
CAACAACCCCGGCCCATGAACCTGCCTGGGTTGGAGCCACCAAGACGGCTAATGCACATGACATTGCTGCCGAACCCACACAAGCCACTGTGTGGCCACGCGTCAACGCCAAAGGCGCTGGGTCGCCCGAAGCCAACCCAAAGAGCGGAGCAAGAGCCTGATGTACCGGTAACAGCCGCTCACGCGCCAAGGGTGTTTCAGATAACGGACGAGATAACGAATGTGGCAACGATGAGACACGGACCTGCGACATGCCCCCGACTATACCGAACAGGTGTTCGTAAGTTTCAGGTGGGCTTTTTCTTCAGCTGATCGAGGAACTCAATGAAGCCCCGAGCGCCTTCAGCGAAGTGGTCAGCCCCCAGGTCATGGGCGTGCTTCTCATCCCGAATGCCGCCTCCGCCAAGTACGACTGGGACATGTGGCCCAATAGCCGCTCGCAACGCTGCAACAGTCGCCGTGGCTGAGGCTTCTGATTCAAGAGAGGTCACGCTGACGCCAACCGCAACCAAGTCGGGCATATTGCCAGCGGCATACACAAATGATTCAGCCGGGGTGTCGCCACCAAGGTCAAGGACTTCCCATCCATTCAAGCGCAACAAATCGCCCAACATGGCCAAAGGCAAAACATGGCGTTCTCCGGACGGTCCGCCAATCAAAATCTGACCCCGTCGACGACCCCGCTTGAAACACCGCGGGCTTAATTGTCCAATCAAACGAGATGTAATCGCAGTGGCTTGATGCTCAACCGAGATGTCTAGTTCGCCGGCGGCCCAACGAGCCCCAATCGCCGACATGGCCGGCGACACAATTTCGAGATACACCCGCTCAACATCAGCACCAGAATCAATCGCCCGCTTCAAAACTTCCCACGCACCACTCGGGTCGCCCGCTACAAAACAGCGTTCAAGTTCAATTTCGTAGTTCGTCGTTCGTCGCAAATCACCAGAGGCAACAGTGCATTTCTTCGGTTGCTTCTTCTCGTCTTGAAAATCTTGCAACGCTTGGCGCGGGATGTGCCACACACCTCCGACTTGATAACCCTCTAATCGACGGCTCTTTACATAGCGATATGCCGTCATGTAACTCACACCGAGGGCATCTTTAACCTCATCAAGCGTCAGTACATCAGGGTCCACAGCGACAGGCTAAATGCGCTTCACCACATGTGAGAGGTTCTGCAGTCACAAAAATGCCCAAATTTTCGGGACTTTTGGGGCTATTGACCGGTCAACCTGGCGCGAGCAGCCCGGCTGCGTTCGATGAGATGAGCCGGCACACGGCTATCAATCACCACTCCGCCTTCAGAAGGCGCACTGCTTGCGACCGGCGCTTCTTCGACGGCAACAAGGTCTTCAAAGGCTGGCGGAACCATTCCGGGCTTCCAGTACTGGTAGAGATCGCGAACAATGTCTTCCAAGCCTGCCGAGTCGAAGCCCTTTTCGAGGTCGACCGTAATCATGTTCTGGTACACGTGAACGCCAGCCACACGACCAGTGGCGAAGAGACGGCGGGCCAATTCAGCCGACGGGGTGATTGATGAAAGAGCGTGCGCATTGGTATCGGACGACAAGAAACTCTCGTGCCCCATACCCGACAAACTGCGGTTGGCCTCAAAACGGACGATTCCGGGGCGACGACTTTGCTTTTCAACGACGACTACAGGCTGACCCATGAGACAACCTTAGTTCGCACGCGGTACGGTCACAGCACTGTCTCTATTTTCGTCAATCATTTCACTTGTCACACAGGAGCACCAGAACATGTCTCAACCCACTCTCGAGCAATTCCAGGCTGACGCCCTCGCCTTTTTAGAGGCCAACGCCCCACGTAAAGAGGCTGAGAAGAAATTCGTCTGGGGCGAAGGTAACGACAAGGTCGCCATGTTCGAAGAAAAAGATCGCGCCGCCGAAAAGCTCGATGTCGCCGAGGCATGCGCGTGGCGCCGCAAGAAGTTTGACGCAGGCTTTGGTTACATCTTTGGCTCCGAGCAATACGGCGGCCGCGGCTTACCCGTTGCCTACTCACGGGCTTATGACGCACTTGAAGCAAAGTACGAAATCCCGAGTCAGAGTTGCTTCACCATCGGACTCGGCATGGTGGCCCCCACCATCGTTGACCATGGTTCAGATATCGCTCGCGACATGTATGTGCGCAAAATGTATCGCGGCGACATCGTTGGATGTCAGCTGTTCAGTGAACCGGGTGCTGGCAGTGACCTCGCAAACCTCAGCACGAAAGCTGAACGCGATGGAGATGAATGGATCATCACTGGTCAAAAAGTGTGGACAAGTGGAGCGCATTACAGCGACATCGGCGAAATTATTGCTCGTACCGATTTTGATATGCCCAAACACAAAGGACTCACCGGGTTCATTGTTGACATGCATGCACCAGGTGTAGAAATTCGTCCGTTGCGCCAGATGACTGGTGGAGCGAGTTTCAATGAAGTCTTCTTTACCGAAGTTCGTGTTCGTGACGATCATCGACTCGGCGATGTCAACAACGGTTGGAACGTTGCGTTAACAACTCTCATGAACGAACGCGCCGCAATCGGTGCAGGTGGTGGAGGCGGAGGCTTTTTCACGCGCGTCATCGAGATGGTCAAGTTTTATGAACTCGACAAAGATCCCGTCGTGCGCGATGAACTTGCCAAGATCATCATTCACAACAAAGTCGCCGGTTACAACAACCAACGCGCGATGGACAAGATCAAGTCGG
>JBIIMF010000162.1:0-2713 GCA_044338135.1 Ilumatobacteraceae bacterium
GCTCGTGTCGAAAGCGGAAGCCCCGCAACTGGTTCGAAGATCGTTCATGATCAAGAACTTGCCGACCTCATGGACGAAACTTTCCAAGGTCTCTGAGGGTTTTTAACGCAGATCAATTCCGAGAATTGCTTCGAGGTCGTTGATGGCTTTCTCGGCACCGAGAACTTTGATCGTCTGCATTCCCATTGCCGCGGCAGGTTTGAGATTGATTCCTAGATCATCCAAGAACACGCACTCGGTGGGTTGCACATCAAGTAACTCGCAGGCAATTTCGTAAAACCGTGTTTCCGGCTTCCGACAGCCAACTTTCGAGCTTTCAACGACTGCATCAAAACGCTCCATGATGAGATCGATGGCGGCCTCACGACTGTCTTCGGGATGTTCGGTTAATCCGTCCCCGCCCACCATGTTGTTGGTCAGACATGCGGTTTTAAACCCCGCCGCTTTCACGAGATCGAGGGCTCGGACCATTTCGGGACGAATCTCACCCTTCAAGAGCGCCAAAACGTCGTAACCCCGAATCTGGAAACCCATGGCAGCAGCGTCATTGGCAAAGGCCTGGTCGAATTCAGCCGCTGAGATATCACTGCGCTCAAAATGGGCCCAGGCGTTGTCGTCGGGATTGTTGGCGTTGATGGTCCGAATCGTGTCGAGGGGGAGTCCCTGGGAAGCCTCAAATCGGTTAAACGCCTGAAATGGGCTACTGAGGATGACCCCACCAAAATCCCACAAAACAGCCGAAATAGTCGTCGTACGAGTCACACCTCTGATCGTAGGGCTATCCCCATCTGCGAGCCCCATTAGTGGTTCACTAGAAGGGATATGTCTCCTAAGCCAGCCGCCCCCAAACACGTCATTGTGGACGGTTCCAACATCGCCACCGAGGGCCGTTCGAAGCCCAGTCTGAAGCAGTTAAACGATGCCGTGATGGCTTTTATTGGTGATCACCCCAAGGCGGTCATCACCGTCATTGTGGATGCAACTTTTGGCCATCGCATTGATCCGAAAGAATTGACAGCTTTTGATAAAGCAGTCGAACACAACGAACTCGTGACCCCGCCTGCCGGCACAGTTGGTCGTGGCGATGGATTTGTTTTGAGCATTGCGCAAAAAGTCGGCGCATCAATTTTGTCGAATGACAGTTATCAAGAATTCCATGGTCAATACGAGTGGTTGTTTGATGAGGGTCGTTTGATTGGCGGCAAACCCGTTCCGAATGTGGGTTGGGTGTTTGTGAATCGCACTCCTGTGCGCGGCGACAAGAGCCGCCGGGCAATACGCGAAGCGCAACCTTCAGCCGACAAGCCAGGCAAGGGTGTCGCCAAGGTCAAGGTGAGTGCCGAAGCAATGAAGCCAATGCCGGTGCCGAAATCGTTGCCGCCCGGTGCCACGATGCCAGCCAAAAAAACTGGGACTTCTAAATCGGTCAATGACATTTTGCCTTTCTTGCAGTTCATCGAAAAGAACTCGGTCGGCTCGGTCGTTGTGGGTGTCGTTGAGAGTTATTCGTCGCATGGCGCGTATGTCACGATCGGCGATGTGCGCGGGTATGTGCCGTTACGTCTTCTTGGTAGTCCGCCACCACGCTCGGCGCGTGAAGTGATGCAACTTGGTGACCGCGTGACTCTCGAGATTGTGGAGATCATCGCTGGGCGTCGAAGTATTGATCTGGTGCCGACGACCAAGGCAGTTTCGGCCGCACCAGCAAAGAAAGCAAAGAAGGCCGCACCGGTCAAGAAGGCTGCGTCAGCAAAGAAAGTCGCTCCTGCAAAGAAAGCCGCTCCTGCGAAGAAAGCCGCTCCTGCGAAGAAAGCCGCTCCAGTTAAGAAGGCTGCACCTGCGAAGAAAGTCGCATTGGCTAAGAAAGCCGCACCAGCAAAGAAAGTCGCAGCAGTCAAGAAAGCGGTTGTGAAGAAAGTCGCCCCGAAAAAGCCTGCAGTTAAGGCTGCTGCTCGCCGCAAGTGACTTAAGGGTCACTGTTCGCCTACGGTTCTTCTGTGCGCCTCGCTACTTGGAACGTCAACTCTTTACGGGCTCGAATGCCGCGGGTCGATGAGTGGTTGCTTGATGTGCGGCCAGACGTGGTGTGCATGCAAGAAACCAAACTTGCCGAGGACGCTTTCCCCACCGAACATTTCGCCGAGATGGGATACGAATCTATTCATCACGGCCAAGGTCAATGGAACGGCGTTGCAATTTTGAGCAAAGTTGGTCTAGAAAACCCGGTTCGTAATTTTGCCGATGGTCAACCGCCTGATGCCGAAGCGCGTTTAGTGACAGCAACATGTGGCGGCATTCGTGTGAGCTCGGTGTATGTGCCAAATGGTCGCGAATTAGAGAACGATCATTACAAATACAAACTTGCGTGGATGAAGAGACTCATTGATCATCTCAATGCCGATACCAACTCTTCAGATCAAGTTGTCGTTACTGGTGACTACAACATTGCGCCGACCGATATCGATGTGTACAACCCCGCTGACTTTGTCGGAGCAACGCATGTCAGTGAAGCTGAACGCCAAGTGTTGCGTGATCTTGAGGCATGGGGGATGGTTGACGTCTTTCGGCAGCAGCATCCTGACGACAAGTTGTTTTCCTGGTGGGATTATCGCGCTGGTGGATTCAATCAAAACAAGGGAATGCGCATCGACCTCATCATGGCCACTCAATCAGTCGCAGATAAATCGCGCTGGACAATCGTTGATCGCCAAGC
>JBIIMF010000163.1:0-2688 GCA_044338135.1 Ilumatobacteraceae bacterium
CGCCAAGCTGCTCGACGTCAATGGTCAGAAACAGCTCGGCTGACCGTTGCGGCCTATCGCGAGGTCATCGATTGAACACTTCGCAAGGAAAAGTTGCGGTCACGGTCAATCTGACTTGGTGTGTGCCGGGAGCCGTCGGTGGCAGCGAAGATTACTTAGTTCGCCAACTCTTAGGTTTCCCTCAAACCGAATGTGACATCACTGTTTGCGCCCCTCATGGTTTTGCTGCGGCTCATCCTGCATTGGCGCAACGTCATCGCATCGTCGAAACCGATCACGACGGGACATCACGGCCTCGTCGTGTGATGGCTGAATCAACTTGGCTCTACAAGCAATCACAGAATTCGGCTTTGGTACATCATGGGGGAGGCACGATTCCGATTCGACATCACAGTCCAACGATGCTGACAATTCATGATTTGCAGTATCGAGAATTCCCGCAGTATGTACGCCCACACAAACTGGCATATCTGAAAACGGTCATGCCCAGATCGGCACGACGGGCAGATGTGATTGCCGTGCCCACACATTTTGTGAAGCAAACTGTGGTCGATGCATACGGCATTGATCCCAATCGGATTGTCGTTGTACAGCACGGTATTGAAAGCACACTTGGTGTTGATGCAACGACCGAGTCCGAATTGCGGGCGAAGTTTGCTCTCGGAGATGGTCCGATTGTTATATTGCCCGCGATGACTCACCCTCATAAGGGGCACCTGTTCGTGCTTGACGTCATGGAGAAGTTTTGGACAGCACAAGGTGTCCAGTTGGTCTTGATTGGCGGACCCGGGCTTGCTGAAGAAGCGGTCAACCAACGAATCAGCAAAACAGCGCTGAAGTCACGTGTGAAAAAACTCGGACGCGTCAGTCGTGCTGACCGCGATGGATTAATCAAAATGGCGATTGCACTTGCTTTCCCCAGTGAATACGAAGGTTTCGGGGCCCCCGTTATTGAAGCTATGGCTCTTGGAACTCCAGTGATCTCGAGTGACATGGCGTGCTTGCCAGAAGTGGTTGGTGATGCCGGACTAGTCCTGCCGTTGCAGATCGAGGCTTGGGCCGAGGCGATTAATCAGGTTCAAACGTTACGAACGAGATACGCCGAAGCAGCGACGAAGCGTTTAGAGAACTTCACAGCAGAAGCGTCTGGTCAGGCGCTCGCATCGGCCTACCGATTGGCTTTGTTATGAATGATGTGCAGCAAGGTGAACGACGATTGAAGTTAATTGTTCTCTGTCCACATTTTGAACCAGACACTGCGCCGACTGGCGTTGTGATGACACGAATTGTTCACGAGCTCGCCAAGTTGGGTCATGAAATACATGTCGTCACCGCGTTGCCTTGGTATCGCGAACATCGAGTTGAAAGTGCTTGGTCGCACACAACTTGGAGCACTCGGACTGTCCCAACGACGTGGGGGACAGTGACGCGTCTGAGCCCGTTTGCGGGCGATGACAAAAAGAATTTGTGGCGACGAGCCCTTGGTTTCATTGGCTTTTCGGTGATTTCAGTGGTCGCCGGCTTGAAAGCTGGACGTGTTCGCGGTGTTAAGGATCATGTAGACGCAGTGATCGCAATGTCTCCGCCACTCACACTTGGATTAAGCGGTTGGTTGATCGCGAAGGGTCGCCGCGCTCCGTTGGTTTTCAATATTCAAGATGTTTTCCCCGATGCTGCGATCGAGACCGGAGCGATCACTAACTCGATTGTGATTAAGGCATCTCAATGGTTGGAAAAATTGTCATACCGAGCGGCCAACGTTGTCACCGTTCTGTCTGATGACTTACGCAACAACGTTGCGGCTAAGTTGCCACGATCCCAAAACAAGAAAATTGTGGTGATACCTAATTTTGTCGACACCGACGCGATTCGGCCGTTAGATCGAATGACGCAATATCGCAAAGAGCTAGGAATCGATGAGCGATTGGTTGTGATGTACGCCGGCAATGTTGGCTTCTCGCAGTCTTTGAATCTGATGCTTGATGCTGCGCGAAGTTTTCCAGAGGTCGCCTTTGTCGTGAACGGTTCGGGTGCTGCTCGGGCGTCTTTAGAAAAAGATGCCGAGAGTTTGGACAATGTCATCTTTGGCGATTATCAACCGGGTGAGCGATTGGCTGAAGTTCTCGCGACCGCTGATATCCACGCTGTTCTTTTGAAACGCGGTCTCGGGAAAGTCAGTGTTCCGTCAAAGACGTACTCGATCATGGCCTCAGGGCGCGCCATTGTCGCCGCGATCGATGCCGGAACCGAAGTGACACGGCTGATCGACGGGGCGCAATGTGGGGTATCGGTGCCACCAGATGATGCCGAGGCTCTGACCACCGCATTGCGAAGAATGCTGGACAACCCCGACGAACTTGGCCACATGGGGGATCGGGCCCGGGGCTTCGTTGAGCAGGTTGCCTCGCCCGCTTCGGTGGCTCGGCACTATGTGACAGTTATTGATGGCTTGCCCCGCCGCCCCTAAAAGCCAAGATCGGCTCATAATAAAGGGGTGTGCTCGGCAATTAGGTGTTTATGCAGGTAGCCTTTCTCCCTCGTGGGTAAGGCATCGTCAGCCAAAAAAGTCGCTCGGCTCGCTCAAAAGGGCAAAGGGCGCAAAGTTCGTTTTCAAGGTGGAACTCTGTTCCCCGCTTTGATCGTGGGTATCGCCGTTGTCGGCGCTGCACTCATCGTGTATTCGCGGGC